>JAOTYW010000270.1 GCA_029861705.1 Flavobacteriaceae bacterium | reverse complement strand
ACACCTCTTTTGGTGCCCAAAAGTTCATGCCATTCATCAACTATCACGGCCTGACAGCGGGCAAAAACCTTTTTATAGCCCTTAGCGCCCAATAGTAAGTGCAGACTTTCAGGGGTTGTGATCAGAAGATCGGGCATATTTTTTTTTTGCTTGGTGCGTTCAGTTGTGGAGGTATCGCCTGTTCTAATACCTACGGTAAGCTGTGTATTTAAATCTTGATTTACGCGCTCAGCAGATTGCTTTATTTCCAGGGACAGCGCTTTTAAGGGAGTGATCCAAATAGCTTTCAACCCTTTTGTATGCTTTGTTTCATATTGTGGATTCATTCGAAAATATTCCAGAACTATGGGGAACCAGAGCGCAAAAGTTTTTCCACTACCAGTTGGGGCATTTAGCAAACCATTCTTGCCTTCCAGGTAGAACTTCCAGGTTTGTTCCTGAAAAGGAAAAGGTTTCCATCCCTGGCGTTGGAACCAATCTTTTGCAATTTTTATTAGAGACTCCTGACTCATTTCTGGCTGCAATTTTCAAGCAAGATTATGGCAAATTGGGTAGTTATGAAATTAAGGAATTATTTCGGGTAGAATTGGGTGTAACAAATCCATATAAAAGGCAACTAAAGTTGTATAAATATTTATTCTCAGACTGGAAAAGAAGTATCTTTGCAGCACTAAAATTTCGATCATGCCAATATTAGATCTGTATAATCATAGCGAGCACCGAAAAAACCTTGCCCATTTTGCCTCTTTGGCCTCATTAGCCGCTGTTGATGGGGAAGTGAACCCATCTGAAAAAAGGATATTAGACCGATTTGCATATAAAATGGGCATATCGGAATTTGAATATAAAGAGGTGATGAAGAAGGATAATAAATACCCCATTGATCCTTCCAATAGTCTCGAGGAACGCCTGGAAAGATTACACGATCTTTTCCGGATTATTTTCGCCGATCATGATATTGATGATGAAGAAATGGTTTTGCTCAAGAAGTATGCGATCGGTCTCGGTTTTCCAGACAAAAAGGCCGATAGGATCATTGAGAAATCTGTAGCTATTTTTAGTGGACGCATCGACTTTGATGATTACCACTACCTAATCAGTCAGGATTGATACTCAGGCATATTTTGCCATAAAAGACTCAGCCTTTTCCACCATTTTAGAACTTCCGCAGAAGAAAGGAATACGTTGATGAAGCTCTGTCGGTTCTATCTCCATGATTCTTCTATATCCGTCTGTCGCTTTGCCATTAGCCTGTTCTGCCAAGAAAGCCATCGGATTACATTCGTACAGGAGTCGGAGTTTCCCATTACTTGCCAGATTACTTTTCGGATACATATAAATGCCCCCTTTGATCATGTTGCGGTGAAAATCTGATACGAGGGAACCGATGTAGCGCGAGGTATAGGGACGATCTCCCTCTTCCATCTGACAATACTTGATATAGTCTTTGACACCTTGCGGAAAATGCACATAATTTCCTTCGTTGACAGAGTAGATCCGACCTGTTTCAGGATAGGTCATATTGGGATGTGAAAGGTAGAAGGTACCCATTGCCGGATTTAATGTAAAGCCGTTAACTCCATGGCCCGTAGTATAAACAAGCATCGTTGAAGTGCCGTAAATCACATAACCGGCTGCCACTTGATTAATGCCTGGTTGCAGAAAATCTTCAAGTGTTACCGGAGTTCCTACAGGTGTGACCCTTCTATAAACAGAAAATATAGAACCCACAGAAACATTGACATCAATATTAGAAGATCCGTCCAGGGGATCCATGAGTACTACATATTTATTCTGATGGTTTTTATCCTGGCTGTTAATGCTAATAAAATCATCCTCTTCTTCCGATGCGATCCCACATACGATCTCCCGGTTTTTTAAAGTATGGATAAACTTTTCATTGGCCAGCACATCCAATTTTTGCTGATCTTCACCTTGAACATTCGTATCTCCTGCCCCCCCAATAATATCTACAAGTCCGGCCTTATTCACTTCGTGATTTACCACTTTTGCTGCCAGCCGCAGGGCATTTATTAATTTAGAAAGTTCACCGGATGAATACTGAAATGAAGCTTGATTTTCAATTATGAATTCACCTAAAGTTCGGAATCTGCTGTCCATTTGGGGCCGGTTTATGTTCTTTACAAATATCGGTTATTTTAAGATATAGCTATAGATTCTCCATAGGATGTTTTAGATATCAGTTGCTAAGTAGTTTATTTGTGGGATGAAAACTATCAGAATTCGGGAAGCTGTAAAAGAGGATATGTCGGCCGTGCACAAGTTGATTCTTGAACTTGCACATTTTGAGGAATCCGAAACATCTGTTGAAACAACAGCGACGGTTTTACAGCGCGATGGTTTTGGTGCAACTTTCTTGTTTAAATGTTGGGTCGCGGAAAATGAGGGAGAGATTGTCGGGATGGCATTTGTATATCCCAGATATTCTACCTGGGTCGGCCCGGTACTGCATCTGGAAGATCTGATCATAACTGAATCGAGTCGAGGCCTGGGCATTGGTGGACGTTTGCTCGATGAGGTGGTAAAATATGGTCATAAGCTAGGAGTAAAACGTATTAGCTGGGAAGTACTGGATTGGAATGAACCCGCGATTAAGTTTTATGAGGAAAGGGGCGCACGAGTCATGCGTGATTGGGATGTTGTACAACTCGATGAAATGGGAATTAAAAAGTACCTGGAAAAATTATGAAGATCTATAAGTTTGGAGGCGCTTCTGTTAAAGATGCTGAGGGTGTTAGAAATTTACACCGTGTCCTTAGGGAAACCGAAGCTCAGAATACCTTATTGGTAGTTTCAGCTATGGGGAAGATGACAAATGCCATGGAGGAAGTTGTCCGTGCGCAAGGTAGTGAGGAAAGAGAAAGTGCAATCCAGGTTATTTACAATTTCCACAGAAACATAGTAAGTGATCTTTTTATGGCCGGGCATG
>JAOTYW010000077.1 GCA_029861705.1 Flavobacteriaceae bacterium | reverse complement strand
AGCCTATAAATTCTATTGCGACAAAGAACTAATCGACGCACACAGCGCCTTGGCGGATACTGAGGCGACCTATGAAGTATTGAAGGCCCAGCTAGATCGCTATCCGGAACTGGAGAATTCTATGAAGAGCCTCTCTGAATTTTCTCAGAGAAAACAGCTAGCAGATTTTGCCGGTTTTATTCAGTTCAATGAAGATGGGGAAGAGGTCTTTTCTTTTGGCAAGCATAAGGGAAGGAAGGTAGTAGACATTTTAGAAAAAGAACCCGGTTATTTTGGTTGGATCCTAAATGCAGATTTTCCCCTCTACACCAAAAAAGTACTTACCCAGATCAAATTACGCGGACTTAACTCAAAACTAAGCTGATGCGCCTTAGCAGGTTTTTCTTTGCAGCTTGCTTATTCCTGGCTTCGGCTCTTAGTGCTCAGTCAATTAGGGTAGAAGGCTTTGTTTTTGACGCCAAGACAAAAACGCCTATTCCCTATGTTAACCTCAGTTTTTTAAATACGTTAAAGGGTACATCAACCGATGAAACCGGGCATTTTTTTATAGATGTTCCCGAAGTGCTTTTGGAAAGAGATGTACATATATCTTCCCTGGGCTATAAAGAGAAGGTTTTGAAGGGCAAGATCCTGGCAGAGGCGCAAAATATTTATATGGAAGAAGACAGTTTTGAACTGGATGAAGTAGTGCTTTCCGAAACATGGGGCGATTCTGCAGTATTAAATCCCATAAGCAGTTATAGCTTAACCAGTGGGTTTTCCTCCTCATCCACACCTTGGGTCTTAGGCTTGTACTTTCCGAATATCGGTGCTAGACAAAAGGTCATAGAGAAGGTAATAGTTTTCTTCCAGCAGCAGTCTGGCGCCTTAAAATCTGAATCAAAATTCAGACTGAGGGTATATAATGTAGATCCGGATACAGGAGCGCCAGGGGAAGACTTATTAAGGGAAAACGTTATTTTAAATACAAAGAAAGGGGATACACATGTAAATGTTGACCTTTCCGGGTATAAAATTGTAGTACCCAGAGAAGGTGTTTACATTGGCCTTGAATGGTTATTTATCCCTTTTAACTGGTATAGGTCTACAACAGAAGATCCGATCACCAAGCAGAAGTATGTAGAAGACCGATTTGCTCCCACTTTTGGAGGCGTGTACAGCGGCAATTTTAATTATAAGACCATGATTTACGGGATGGGAACATGGAGTCCGTTTAGGGTCGTATCCAGGGGAAATGATAAGAATTTTATTCCGGCGATCAGCCTGAAATACCTAATACAATAGGAAATGAAGCTATTATGCATCGGCAGAAATTATGCAGCTCATATTGAAGAGCTTGCCAATGAGCGACCTGAAGATCCGGTGGTATTCATTAAGCCGGATTCATCAGTACTGCCAAAAGAACAGGATTTTTATATTCCGGACTTTACATCCGATGTACACTATGAAGTAGAGGTTCTTGTCAAGATCAAAAAGGTGGGAAAACATATTGATCACAAGTTTGCCGGAACCTATTACGATGAAGTAGGATTGGGTATTGATTTTACGGCACGGGACTTGCAAGCTGATTTGAAGGCAAAAGGGCTTCCTTGGGAAAAGGCCAAGGGTTTTGATGGAGCTGCTGTCATTGGAAAATGGCTTCCAAAAAGTTCATTTTCGGATATGAATAACATGAATTTTTCGTTACGACTTAATGACGAGCTTGTTCAGCAAGGTAATACGGGTCACATGCTTTGGAAGATTGATGAGCTGATCGCATATGTTTCGCAATTTTTTATGTTGAAGAAAGGGGATATACTTTTTACCGGAACACCTGCTGGTGTGGGAAAGGTAGCTCCTAATGATTATCTTACAGGATATCTTGAAGAGAACGAAATGTTTAGTATAAAGGTTAAATAATGATATATACACTTGTTAAAATAAAGGAGATGGCAGATGGAGATGAGGATTTCATCTTGTCTATTGTAACCGCTTTTCTGGAAGAGATACCCCAGGACCTCGCTGATCTGGAAGAGGCGGTTAATAGCAGGGATCATGAAAAAGCCTATCAACTGGCACATAAAATAAAGCCAAACGTTGATATACTTGGGATGGAGCAGACGCGCATCCTGGCTCTTGATATTGAATCTCTTAGTAAAAACCAGGGAAGTTTTGAAGAAATTGAGGCCAAATTTCCCGCGCTTAAAAGAGATGTACTACAAGTCATCGAAGAACTGCAAAGCGATTTTGGGATCTGATGCTTGCTGAGATCATCACCATTGGCGATGAGATTCTCATTGGGCAGATCGTTGATTCCAATTCAGCCTTTATTGCCCGGGAGTTAAATAAGTCAGGAATATCTGTCTACCAGATTACTTCAGTCCAGGATGATGAAGTGCATATTTTGGAAGCGCTTAAAGAAGCGAGCACCCGGGCCCAGGTGATCATTCTTACCGGCGGTCTCGGACCCACTAAAGACGATATTACCAAGCAAACTCTTTGTAGGTTTTTTCAGGATCAGTTAGTTCAGGATCAGGATGTACTCGCCCATATTGAAGAGCTGTTTAAAAAATATATTTCCACACCTATTTCTGATCTAAACAGGAAGCAGGCATTGGTGCCTTCCAGGGCACAAGTCCTTCACAACCCATATGGGACGGCACCTGGTCTTTGGAACGAAAAAGATGATGTAGTTTATGTTTCTTTACCCGGGGTGCCCTTTGAAATGAAACACTTGTTCAAAAATGAAGTGATCCCCTTGATCAATGAACGCTTTGATCGACCACATATTTATCACAAAACTTTAATTACGTACGGACTTGGTGAAAGCGGAATTGCCCTTAAAATAGACACTTGGGCAAATGCCTTACCCGATTTTATCAAGCTGGCCTATCTGCCCAACCTGGGGAAGGTTCGCTTGAGGTTGACAGCCAAAGGAGACGATCCCGTTTTGATCCGCAAGGCAGTTGAAGAAGCCGTTCAAGACTTGTATCCGTTGATTGGAGATATCATTTATGGAGAAGAAGATGGTGAAACCATTGAAGTTATCGTTGGGAAGATCATGGCAGAGAAGGGACTTACCCTTGCAACGGCAGAAAGTTTTACCGGAGGAAAGATAGCAGAAATGATCACCTCAGTCCCAGGGGCATCGACCTATTTTCTTGGCAGTGTTGTGAGTTATGCCACAGATGTAAAAAAAGATGTTTTGGGCATTTCTGCCGAATTGATCGAAAAGCATTCCGTAGTTAGCGCTGAAGTGGCCATGGAAATGGCTGTTTCCGTTAAAAATATAATGAAGTCGGACTTTGCTATCGCCACTACCGGTAATGCCGGACCTACTAAAGGAGATTCGGAAGCAGATATAGGCACTGTATACATTGCCATTGCTACGCCTGGCGGGGTAATAGCCGATCGATTCACGATGGGGAACCACAGAACGCGAATCGTCCGGAAAGCTGTACATAAAGCCCTGGAAATGCTACGGAACTCCCTTGTAAAAATGTAGTTCCAATTGTTGTGCGTCCAACAAAAATCTCCTAAATTTGCAGGCTGTTAGAAATTAGAGATATCGAGCGATATGGGAAAAGTATGTGAACTTACCGGAAAAAGGGCCTTGTTTGGAAACAATGTTTCCTTTTCGATTAATAAGACCAGACGAAGGTTTGATGTAAATCTGACCAAAAAGCGTTTTTACCTTCCTGAAGAGGATCGCTGGGTAACTCTTAAAGTTTCTACCCGAGCCTTAAAATCCATCAATAAAAAGGGGATTTCGGCCGTATTAAAAGAAGCGAAAGCACAAGGATTGATCAAGTAATTGTATTCTCATGGCTAAGAAAGGCAACAGAGTCCAGGTAATTTTAGAGTGTACTGAGCATAAAAATTCCGGTATGCCGGGAACCTCCCGGTACATTACTACCAAGAATAAGAAAAATACTCCGGATAGGATGGAGATCAAAAAATTCAATCCTATCCTGAAGAAGATGACTATCCACAAAGAGATTAAATAAGAGATCATGGCCAAGAAAACAGTAGCATCATTACAGACATCGTCTAAACGTCTTACTAAAGCCATTAAAATGGTCAAATCTCCTAAATCCGGGGCCTACACTTTTGTAGAGTCCGTTATGCCTCCGGAAATGGTTAATGAATGGTTAGCTAAGAAATAAAAGGAGAGAAACGATATTGAAAAGCCGACCACATTGTAGTCGGCTTTTTTGTTACTAATATTTGACGAGAGTCGATCATTCATGGGATTATTCAAAAAAATATTCACTTCAAAAGAAAAGGAAAACCTTGACAAAGGCCTGGAGAAATCCAAGGAATCCTTTTTTTCGAAACTTGGCAAGGCTGTAGCCGGTAAATCTAAGGTTGATGATGAAGTGCTGGATAAGCTGGAAGAAGTTCTGGTGACATCTGATGTAGGAGTTGATACAACACTAAAGATCATCGATCGAATAGAAGAGCGCGTATCCAGGGACAAGTATTTGGGTACAGAAGAACTAAATACCATCCTGAAGGAAGAGATCGCCGGGCTGCTGCGAGAAAATGAAGCGGATGCCGAGTCAACTTCCTTCGAATCACAAAAGCCCTATGTGATCATGGTTGTTGGAGTTAATGGCGTAGGAAAGACTACGACGATCGGGAAATTGGCACATAAATTCAAATCTCAGGGTTTGAGCGTTATGATGGGTGCTGCAGATACGTTCAGGGCAGCGGCCATAGATCAATTACAAATTTGGGCAGACAGAGTGGATGTGCCCATTATAAGGCAGGATATGGGTAGTGATCCGGCTTCAGTTGCTTTTGATACCTTGACAGCGGCTAAGGCGCAAGGTGTTGATGTAGTGCTTATCGATACGGCCGGAAGGCTTCACAATAAGGTAAACCTGATGAATGAATTGAGCAAGGTAAAACGCGTGATGGACAAAGTGATACCCGGGGCGCCTCATGAAGTTATGTTGATCCTTGATGGCTCTACAGGGCAAAATGCTTTTGAGCAAGCCCGGCAATTTACCAAAGCTACCGAGGTAAGCTCTTTAGCAGTCACAAAATTAGATGGTACAGCCAAAGGCGGTGTTGTCCTGGGCATTTCAGATCAATTCCAGATACCTGTTACCTATATTGGTGTAGGGGAAGGAATTGAAGACCTTCAGGTGTTCGACAAGCATGAATTTGTAGATTCATTTTTCAATATGTCATGAAGCAGTCCCTGGTTCTTTTTTGCTTACTGAGTTGCTTTTTTGCGGCTTATAGTCAACTGCGGCATCCCAAAGCCAGTCCGCTTGCGAAATTAGAACAAGAAATAGGCCTCACAACTATCAAAATTGAATATTCGCGACCTGCCATGCGAGGACGAACAATTTTCGGGGACCTGGTTCCCTGGGGCAGGATCTGGCGTGTAGGCGCTAACGCCTCAACCAAATTCTCAACTTCTACTCCCCTGGACATATTGGGCAATGAGCTGGCAACCGGGACTTATGCCTTATACGCTTTTCCATACGAGACATACTGGGAAGTGGTATTTCATAAGAATACAGCCCACTGGGGCGATGGCAGGACGGCTTATGATCCAGCTGAAGATGCATTCAGAGCGCGAATTATACCAGAACAATTGGCAGATACTCAGGAAAATTTTTTGATCGCTTTTGATGAACTTACCCATGATTCAGCCCAAATGTATTGGCAATGGGAAAATACCCGGGTTGTCATTCCGATCTCTGTAAATACAAAAAAGGTCATGGAAGCTGAAATTCAGGCCGCATTAAGTGAGCAACCTAATGCGCAAACCCTGTATGAAGCAGCACGTTACTACCAGGAACAGGATATTAACCACCGGAAAGCCCTGAGCTTAGTCGATAAAGCCATCACAGAGGGTGGAGACACCTATTACTTTCACAGGGTGCGTTCCTTGTTATTAGCATCTTTAGGTGACTATAAGGAAGCCATACGATCAGCTAAAATATCCAGGGAACTGGCCAATGAACAGGGTAAGGATGAATTTGTCAGGATGAATGACAATAATATCAAACGCTGGTCCGCAAAAGGGAATTGACCCTTACAACTTCATCATTGCCGATAAGTATGTCCAAAGTTCGTTATCAAAACTGCTGGGGCCTAACAGATTTTCACCACTATCTTCTCCCATACGAACAATGACTAACTCTTCACTGGGAACTACATATAATTTTTGATCATTCTTGCCCAATCCGGCATATAGGTCAGCTGGCGCATTAGGTATTAACGGACCGTCAAATACTATTTGCAGACCCGGGGCCATAAAGCTGTCCTGGCCATTGAGCCACCATAAATACCCATATGATCGGTTTAGATCCTGGGAAGGTGTTCGCATTTGAATTTCGAAATCCGAATCGGTAAGGATAGGAATGTCGTCCCAGCTTCCATTATTAAGATTGAGCATTCCAAATCGAGCCATACTTCTTGTTGTACTAAAAAAGACGCTGTTCAGTCCATTGGTTGTAGACCAAAAGCCGTCCATCCCTATTTTGTTTTTTAACTCTGTATCAAAATACGTATCAAATTCCTGGTTTGCAGCCATACTGACTACCCGCTGCAACAAAGTATAAGGTCCATTGTGATATGCCCAACGTGTACCTGAATCGGCCGCATAAGTAAGACATTGTGGCGTAATACAATCAAAATTCAGGTCCTGGAGTCCGCTCGTCATTGTAAGCTGATTTTCTACCTTGATAAGGAATTCCTTATCTCCGGGTATGGATGTCCAGCCAACACCGAGGTATTCCGAAGAACGGGTACTAATATCTAAATGGCCTTGTTGCTGGGCGAGCCCAACCGTAAAAGCCGTCAATGTCTTGCCTGCCGAGGCCCAGTACCAGTTGCTATCTTTGGTATGGCCATTCATGTATTCCTCAATGGCAATCCGACCGTTTTTCAATAAGATAAATCCTTTGGTTCCTTTTTCTTCCAGGTATACCAGGAGTGAATCTTTTTGATCCAGGTCCCATTCTAAAAGCTCAGGGTCGATGGTTTCCCAGCTATTGCTACCAATGGATGGAAAGTAGCGTTCCTGGGGTATTTCTGCCGGTGGATCCGGATCGGGCGTAGGTTCTTCATCCTGAGGTGTATCCGTATCCGTGGAACAACTCAGCATCAAGAAGGTAAATAAAATAAAGGGAATAGAGGCGAAGTGCTTCATAGAATATGATTTGGTTCATACAAAGGTTTTGCCCCTCTTATAGAAACGTTTTTAAGAATATAATAGTGTATGATTTTTAGTAATTAACATATCGTACTTTTGCCCTTTGCAACAGCATGAGAACTAAAGCGGTCAAACAAAATATTATCAATGTCGTAACCCTGGGATGTTCCAAGAATCTATATGATTCTGAGGTACTTATGGGCCAATTGAAAGCCTCTGATAAGGAGGTTGTGCATGAAGAAGAGGGTAATATCGTCGTTATCAATACCTGTGGCTTTATTGCCAATGCCAAGGAAGAAAGTGTTAATACCATACTGCATTATGCCGGTAAAAAACAGCGTGGGGAAATAGACCAGGTTTTTGTGACAGGATGTTTAAGCGAACGCTACAAACCGGATCTTGAAAAGGAGATCCCCGATGTGGATGCTTATTTTGGGACGAGAGACTTGCCGGAATTGTTAGCAGTACTCGGAGCTGATTATAAACATGAATTGATAGGGGAGCGTACAACTGCTACACCAAAGAATTATGCCTATCTGAAAATTGCAGAGGGATGTGACCGGCCATGTTCCTTTTGTGCAATACCCCTGATGCGCGGAAAGCACCGGAGTAAGTCTGTCGAGGATCTTGTAGAAGAATCCGAAAAATTGGCCGCCAAAGGCGTAAAAGAATTGATACTCATCGCTCAGGATCTCACCTATTACGGCCTGGATCTATATAAAAAGCGAGAATTAGCCCGTTTGCTGAAAGCGTTGGTAAAAGTCGAAGGTATCGAATGGATTCGTTTGCATTATGCATTTCCGACAGGTTTTCCGATAGATGTCCTGGAAGTAATGAGGGAAGAACCAAAGATCTGTAACTACCTTGATATTCCACTGCAGCATATATCTGATGCCATCCTCAAAAGTATGCGGAGGGGGACGACTTATGAAAAGACAAATGCCCTGATCCGGGACTTTCGCAAAGAAGTACCCGGCATCGCTTTAAGAACTACTTTGATAGTAGGATACCCCGGTGAAACAGAGGCAGATTTTGAGTTATTAAAGGATTGGGTTCAGGAAATACGATTCGACCGGCTCGGATGTTTTACCTATAGCCATGAGGAAGATACACATGCCTATTCGTTGGAAGACAACGTTCCGGAAGCGACCAAATTAGATAGAGCCAATACGATTATGGAGATCCAGTCGCGTATCTC
Organism: Flavobacteriaceae bacterium; assembly: GCA_029861705.1. Classification (GTDB taxonomy): domain Bacteria; phylum Bacteroidota; class Bacteroidia; order Flavobacteriales; family Flavobacteriaceae; genus HDS-28. The sequence goes on along the minus strand of JAOTYW010000077.1, from coordinate 2,788 downwards.
ATGGGAATTGAACCAGGAGAAGATCGGGAAAGTATTTAGGTGCATGATCGATCGGAAGGAAGGGGATATGTTCATCGGTCGCACAGAATTCGACTCGCCTGAAGTTGATAACGAAGTTCATATCTCAGCGGTTGACACGTATTTAAAGCTCGGAGATTTTGCATCCATCCGAATTACCGAAGCCACAGATTTTGATTTGGTTGGCGTAGCACAAAAGTGATTTATTGGGGCACAAGAGTTAGTCTGACTCCTGCCGTTGATTTTTTTCGGGAATTATATGGTTCAATAATCGATATACAGCTCCCGTAAAAGGAAGAAAAATCAAAACTCCGAAGGTATTAAAGAGGACATGCGCATTGGCGATCTGGGTATTCAGACCTGCATTACCAGAAAGCTTCTCTATCAAACTTACAAAAGGACTAAAAAAAAGTAACCCAAGACAGATCGTACTGAGATTAAATAATAAATGAAATACACCTGCCTTGATAGCTTGCCTTGAACCCCGAATAGTGGCTACAAGAGTATCCGAACAGGTACCTAATTCCGATCCCAACATAATAGCGATACCAGCTGAAAGACCAATCAGTTCTTGTTTCCCCATAATGATGGCCATACCCACTGTTGCACTGGAAGATTGAATAATCAAGGTGATTAGGCCCCCCATAATTGTACCATAAAGCGGATTACCTTCAATTTGCATTAACCATTGTTCTATTTGTGGATTTTCCTGCAGAGGCATGACGGCCAATTGCACTAAAAACAGACCAAAAAATAACAATCCAAAAAATAATGCAGCTTTCCCAATTTGCCTCCATTGGTCAGATTTCGTAAATACGTAAATGAGCAATCCGGCTAGAATAGGTATAAAGGCATATTTCCCCAAATCAAGCGCAATCAACTGGCTTGAAAAGGTAGTTCCAATATTCGCTCCCATTATGATACCCATCGCATTTTTAAATGTCAATGATCGGGCATTGATAAATATGATAGCGATAATAATAACAGCCGATGAAGACCCAAGGAGAATCGTACTAACAATTCCGATCACAAGTGAGATCAACAAATTTTTTGTTCCGCCTTCTATAATTTTTCGGGCACGTTCCGTAAAGATGTATTCCATCACCTTGGATAATCGGGTAATGGAGTAAATGAATAGCAAAAGTCCTCCCAAAATTAAAGGCAGGGACACATTCATAATATTAGCACCATTGAGTCTATGATTCTTTCACCTGCTAGTTGTTACATATTCACAAATTCATAACCTGCCAAAGGAATATTGGTCAGGTCAAATTCTGTTTCATTTAAGAGGATGCCGTGTTCCAAATAGGCCTTCAGGTTGGCCAGCCAGAAGGTCCAGCCATTGCTGCATCCATAGTGTATGTTGAGTTTACTTTTTTCATCGGTGGGGATCTCAAATTGTTTTAAAGTGAGAAGAACTGCCTCTCCGTGGGTCTCAATATGCACGGATACTTTGCTGACTTCGGCAAATGAAATTTCAATAAAATCAGTACCGTTGGCCTGGAGCACCTTGCCTTCTTCCTCCACATCCCAATTATGCCATTTCCAGGTATAGGTGTCCCCTGGTTGAATAGGTTCATTCGAGGGTCTGGTATTCCCGTCGACATCAACATAGACTGCGGTGTCAAGGAACCATGAAGTGATCCCCTCTGAGCTGCCCCAGCACCAGTACATTTTTTCCTGGCTCGTCTTTATATAGATCTTTTTTGTAAAGGAATCAAAGGATAGTGCATTCATGGCTTATTTTTTTCTGTTTTTTTCAATGGTATATAATTCTTTACCTAAGGCAGCAAGGAAAGGGATACCAATATCTTCATATTCGTAGTCGTTGTCATTAAAAATACCATTCTTATTCACCAATAAAGTGGCGGTGAGCATAAATTCAATGTTATTTTCTATATCACGGATATAGGCACAATCTGTGAGCGTGCCATAGGCATAACCTACCTTATTAAAGATCTCGAAATGTTCCGGATAAGGAGATTCATCATCGCCGTATAAAAAGAATTTCACGTAACTATCATAGTATATTTTCGGATCATATCCAGCCTCGCGCGGCCTGCTTTTCATGGCATCCAGGATCAGTTTTCGGCTTTCATCATTCAAATTAAATTGCTGTGAAGCTTCAAACAAATTGGGAAAAAGTACCCGCTTCAAGGTTGCATGCTGAGCGATGACCGGGTAATAATTTTTTTGCCCGAAATCAAAGGGCTCACGGATCAGGGTGTCTTCATCCATAAAGCCATTGCCTTTGAGAATCCCTTTAAGGCTAAGATCCTGAGGTGGTGTATTAGTGCTGGACTCCATGGACATTGTAGTGCTGTCGTTCAGATAAACGATCAAGGGTTTGGTGACCACATCATCTGCATTGGAGGTTGATAAACGATGCGCAATACGTACGGGTTTAATACCTTTATTTATAAGCTGTCTATTGATACGGTTTTGCCCAAGTAATTCTACTAATCTATTGTTGGCAGCATTGTCACTGACAGCGAAAATCTTTTCGACTTCCTCGGCCACGGTAGTTTCGAGCGTATCACCTTCAACATAAAATCGGGTACGAAGGTCTATATCGTTCAGTTCATTTAAATACTCGAGTGCCAATACTGCGATTGGAAATTTCACAGTACTAGCCGGGTAGAAATACGCTTCCTTATCTACTTGAAATGCATGATCTGTCAATTTTATGCTATCCCCTGAACGGTCTATTTGAGTAAAAAGGATCTGAATTTCATGAGCCTCCAGATTGTCCATAACTGCCTTGATCCTC
>JAOTYW010000269.1 GCA_029861705.1 Flavobacteriaceae bacterium | reverse complement strand
GCGATATGCTGCATCCAAAAATAGCAAGTCATCAGCCAGGCTCTCAGCATAGGCTGAAAACCACAATCCAAATGAGGAAGGCATGGCCACTTGCAAATGGGTGTAGCCTGGAAGTAACACATCTTTATGTGTTTTGGCTAGCGTCAATAAGATCTTTGCAAGTGATATTGTTGCAGCATGTGTGTTTTGAAGTTGCTCTTTTAGGTATAGGTGCAAGGCGGTTAATACCTGGTCATTTCGGGACCGCGCTGTATGGATCTTCTTTCCAGTATCACCCAGTGCCTTAATCAATTCAAACTCAATTTTAGAATGGACGTCTTCGAATGCTTCTTCAATCTGAAACGTTCCGGACGCTATCTTTTTTTCCAGTTCTTCCAAAGCTTTTACTAATGCAGAACTTTCTTCCTGCTCTATGATCCCTGTTTTCCCCAGCATCTTCGCATGGGCTTTTGAGGCCTGAATATCATAGGCTGCCAGATGTAGATCAAGTATGCGATCTTCACCTACCGTGAAAGCCTCTATCTTTTTATCAATATCAATTCCTTTTTCCCAGATTTTCATAGTCTGTGTTTTATTGATTGTTATTAATCACCGGATGTTATCAGAAATTCTTTCAGCATGTCGATGTAGATCGTTATCCCTTCATGAATCTCTTCCACATGAATAAATTCGTCGGCTGTGTGGGATCGGGTGCTGTCTCCGGGGCCTAATTTCAAAGATGGACAAGAAAGGACGGCCTGGTCAGAAAGCGTAGGCGAACCATAGGTAGACCGACCTAATTTTACACCTGCCAGAACGAGGGGATGATAGGGGTCTATTGAAGACGATTGATGGCGCAGCGATCTGGCTTTTACTTTGCAGGGTGCTTCCCGCTCAAATATTTCGGCGATCTGTTGATTGGAATATTTATCATTCACACGTACGTCTACAACGAGGTCAACCTGGGCAGGGACAACATTATGTTGTGATCCTGCATTAATTTGGGTAACCGTTGTCTTGACCGGGCCCAGGGTTTCTGATACCTGATCGAATTCAAAGTTCTTGAACCATTCCAGCGTTTCAATGGATTTGTAAATTGGATTCTCGTCATTCTTATGAGCGGCATGTGAAGATATACCGTTTACCGTTGCATCAAAGACCACCAAACCTTTTTCAGCGATCGCTAATTGCATGAGTGTTGGCTCACCAACAATAGCCAGGGCGATCTCCGGGATTTCTGATATAACTTTTATAAGTCCGTTTGGCCCTGAATTTTCTTCTTCTCCTGAGGCTACAAGGATAAGATTATGGGATAGGTTGGCTTCCTCATAGAAGTATGCAAATGCAGCCATCAGGGAGACAAGTGCTCCGCCGGCATCATTGCTGCCCAACCCATATAATTTTCCATCGATGATCTCTGCTTTAAATGGATCTCTCGTATAACCTGCATTAGGTTTTACGGTATCGTGATGTGAATTAAGTAACAATGTAGGCTTAGCAGTATCGTAATACCGATTCTGAGCGATGATATTATTTACAGAGCGCCTATACGGGATATTGCGTAAATCTAGCCAGTTCATTATACTTGCAGCCGTTTGGGCTTCCTCAGAAGAGAAAGACGGGATCGCTATCAATTCTTGCAGCAGATCAATGGCCTTTTCCGAAAGTTCTCTTTTTGTGTTCATAGTCGTATTCGTGTTGCAGGATGCTGGCTATCTGTAAGCATATTGGTATTCCCTAATTGAACTAATCCTACCTGGTGTTTAAGGGCGTGATAGCCATTATCCAGTTTAGGGATCATGCCATCTTTTATTTGATTTGTAGCTACCATCTCACGATAGCTCGCCTCGCTTAGTTCTGTCACGATAGAATTTGCATCGTTCATATCTGTCAGAACACCGGGCTTGTCAAAAACATAGTACAGCTGTGTATTGTAATATGAAGTCATCGCGATGGCGGTTTCTGATGCAATCGTATCGGCGTTCGTATTTAACATTTGGCCCTTACCATCATGCGATAGCGCACACATGACAGGTGTCAAGCCCCCTTCCAGCAATAGTTTTAAAAGATCTGTATTGACTTTCTCGATGTCACCTGCAAATCCAAAATCAACAGGCTCAGGAGGTCGTTTACTTGCTAAAATGGCATTGCCATCAGCACCGCTTAGACCTATTGCTGCACATCCTGAGGCTTGAAGTTCCGCCACCAGTTTTTTATTCAGTAGTCCGCCGTAGACCATAAGTGCGATATCAAGATTAGCGGCATCTGTAATACGCCTTCCATTAACCAGCTTACTTTCAATTCCCATTTTTCCCGCTATTTCGCTGGCCTGTTTCCCGCCACCATGGACGAGTATCTTGGCTCCCGGAAGTGCATTAAAAGATTCCAGGAAAAGGTTCTTTGTTTGCTCATCGTTTACTATTTCCCCACCGATCTTAACGATGGCTAATTCTCTTTTCTTCATGATCCCAGTAATTTTTTGAGTACGAGTTGAGCTGCATAGGTCCTGTTATTGGCTTGTTCTATTACCAGAGATTTTTTTCCATCGAGCACTTCTCCCGCTACAACAACATTGCGTCGGACAGGTAGGCAATGCATAAAAAAAGCCGAACCTAGTTTTTTCTGGTCCATCATCCAATTGGCGTCTTTGGTGAGTATTTTACCATATGGCGAATAGCTACTCCAGTTTTTGACATAGACAAAATCGGCTCCCTTGAGTGCCTCGTTCTGATCATATTCAATGGGTATATGTTGCGTCACACGTGGATCGAGTTCGTATCCTTTTGGATGTGTTATGACCAGATCTAGATCCATTTGTTGAGCCATTCTTACAAAAGAATGGGGCACAGCATGTGGCAAAGCCCGGGGGTGTGGCGCCCAGGACAACACAACCTTTGGCCGCTCTACGGTCATATTCTCGGTAATAGTAATCGCATCTGCAAGGGCTTGCAAAGGATGTCCAAGCGTACCTTCTAAATTGATGACGGGGAT
>JAOTYW010000268.1 GCA_029861705.1 Flavobacteriaceae bacterium | reverse complement strand
ATTCAAATTGAGACTATCGCCGCTTCGGGAGCTAAAAAAGCTACTAAGGCAAAAGCCGAACCTAAAGCAAAAGCTGAACCGAAACCTAAGGCTACACCTAAAGCTGTTGCTCCAAAAGCAGCTGCAAAACCAGAGGTTAAAAAAGTTGCACCAGCAAAACCTGCTGCTAAGAAAAAAGCTGCACCAAAGGCCAAGCCGGTCGCAAAAAAAGCAACTGCTAAAGCCGATGATCTTAAAAAGATTGAGGGAATAGGCCCAAAAATTGCTCAAACCTTAACAGCTGCTGGTATTGTTACCTTCGCTGATTTGGCGAAGGCAAAACCAGCCAAGATCGCAGAGATCATTGCCGATGTGCGTGGCAGCCATATTCCTGATACCTGGCCAAAGCAAGCTAAAATCGCTGCTACTGGAAAATGGGACGAGTTAAAAGCATATCAAGATAAATTAGATGGTGGTGTAGAGAAGTAATCTGCAACACCCAGTATTAACACTATTAAATCACAGGACAATGGCACATAAAAAAGGAGTCGGTAGTTCGAAAAACGGTAGAGAATCAGAATCGAAACGCCTTGGTGTTAAGATCTTTGGCGGACAGGCTGCAATAGCCGGAAATATTATCGTTAGACAACGCGGTACCACACATAATCCCGGTGAAAATGTATATCTGGGAAAAGATCATACCCTACATGCTAAAGTAGATGGCATTGTAAAATTCCAAAAGAAAAAGAATAACAAATCATACGTTTCCATCGAGCCGTTTGAGGCTTAGGCATTTATTTTTCACAAGGATATTAAGACCCTTAACTACTCAGTTAAGGGTTTTTTATTTACCTATTCGTCTAAAATATCCCTAATGATTTTTAAGTGGTGATGTGTATGAACCTGAAGAAATCGCATTGTATGCGATCGGTTCAACTTACCGAAATATGGATGGTCAAAATAGGCATTCTTTTCAAGTTCCATAAAGTCTTTGGTATGCTCCCGAGCAGTCTTTAAATGTAATATTATATCATCCTTTAAGATGCTATCAGCTGGTCGTACTGCAGATGGAGATTGAGCAAATCCCCTTGGAATAAAATTAATGGTCAAGGACATGGTTTTTGGAATACTAAAAGAACTATTATAGTCTACAGGGTTTGAAGCTGCCAATTCATTATATATTTGGTTGATCGTAAGTAGGCTGTGATCCAGATGCCAGGCAACTCCGACCGATGATACACTAGAGTTGGATAGGTCTTCAAAATTGATATAATATTCGATTTCACTAAGATATTTATCTAAAAAATCAGCCTTATTTACGTTCATTTTAATCTTAGTAAAGGAGAATATTCCAAATGATAGAAAAACAATTATTATTCCTAATCTTTTCATAATAAATATTGTAATCCTTTAATTTAATAAAAAAACCCTCACGATAACGCGAGGGTTTAAATAATATTATAGTAGATAATTCTTAATATCGATAGTACTCGGGTTTATAAGGCCCTTCAACTTTTACGCCGATGTATTTCGCCTGATCTTCCCGTAATTCGGTCAATTCAACGCCTATCTTTTCAAGGTGCAGTTTGGCAACCTTCTCATCGAGGTGCTTTGGCAACATATATACCTTATTCTCATAATTACCACTGTTGTTCCAAAGTTCAATTTGTGCCAGGGTCTGATTGGTAAAGGAATTACTCATAACAAAGCTCGGATGCCCTGTCGCGCAACCAAGATTCACCAAACGGCCTTCTGCCAAAATGATCACATCCTTGCCATTGATGGTATACTTATCAACTTGCGGTTTGATCTCAACTTTGGTGTGACCATAGTTCTTATTTAACCAGGTCATATCGATCTCATTGTCAAAATGGCCGATGTTACAAACAATAGCCTTGTCTTTTAATGCTTCAAAATGCCTGGGCTCGACAATATCTTTATTTCCTGTTGTGGTAATAATTATATCGGCATTTTTCATAACACTTTCAAGTCGCTTGACCTCAAATCCGTCCATTGCCGCCTGCAGCGCACATATAGGATCGATTTCTGTAATCGTTACAATTGCCCCAGCTCCTTTGAAAGAAGCCGCCGTCCCTTTACCAACATCGCCATAACCGCATACCACGACACGTTTTCCGGCTATCATAAGATCGGTAGCACGCTTAATTGCATCAACGGCACTCTCACGGCAACCATACTTATTATCAAACTTGCTTTTGGTTACCGAATCATTGACGTTTATAGCCGGCATAGGCAATGTGCCGTTCTTCATTCGGTCATACAAACGGTGTACACCGGTTGTTGTTTCTTCAGATAGGCCCTTAACGCCCGAAATAAGTTCAGGATATTTGTCAAAAACCATGTTAGTAAGATCACCGCCATCGTCAAGGATCATATTTAATGGCTTTCTGTCTTTACCAAAAAATAAGGTTTGTTCAATACACCAATCAAATTCATCTTCGGTCATTCCTTTCCAGGCATATACCGGAATTCCTGTATCTGCAATCGCCGCCGCCGCCTGGTCTTGAGTTGAAAAGATATTACAAGAACTCCAGGTCACTTCTGCCCCCAGTTCGATCAGAGTTTCAATTAGTACCGCTGTTTGAATGGTCATATGCAAACAACCTGCAATACGAGCACCTTTAAGTGGTTGTGAGTCCTTATATTCTTTGCGTAGGCTCATTAAACCCGGCATTTCTGCCTCTGCCAGTTCAATTTCTTTTCTTCCCCATGCGGCTAATGACATGTCCTTAACCTTATACGGGACAAAGGGAATTGTTTTTGTGTTCATAGTTTAAATAATGTTTTAAAGTGTATCACCTTTGGCATTAAACCTTAAATAGTTTAAATTCGCTTACCAAAATTATTAAGCAGCCTGAGGCAATAGTTTTTGTCTAAAATTGCGGTTGCAAAGATAACCAATAACTTCGAGAATATTAAATGCCACTTTATAAATCATTGCAAGCGGATGAGAATACAAGGGTTAAGATTTGGGAAATTACA
>JAOTYW010000076.1 GCA_029861705.1 Flavobacteriaceae bacterium | reverse complement strand
GGAACAGGGATAACCAGATCAACTTTTAACGGAGGATCCTGAAATTTTAATTGAGTTCCAAACCAGTCTCCCAGAAAAATTCCAATCTCTTCCTGGCCCTTATATTTTAGGTGATGGATTAGGTTTTTTACGATTCCTTCTTCCTCAAAAAAGAGGAATGCAGCGGCTTTTTGAATGTTAATTCTACCATAAAATACCCGGTCTACTTCATTTTCGGCCTCAAAATTGTGCTCGGTAAGAGGTATTTGGTCGCGACAAATGGTACATAGCAGCTTCTCTCCTCGATATAATCGTGCATTACATCCAAAACACAGGGGGGGGAAGAGAATGGTGTTTACATCATTTAGTATCTTTGAAATCTTGCGAAAGGTCAAATCTCTACAATAATCTACCGGTAACTTATCCGATTGAATGGACGTTCAAGATAACAAATTCAACTACAAAATTATTCTTGCTGCTTTGATAGCAGTTATTGTAGGGATATTAATCGCCTTCTACTATAGCTATGCCCAATCCAAGGCACAGATTAATTACCTGGAAGAAGAGCGCGGACTACTTGTAAAAGACCTTACCTTAATGAGAACGGAAGTAGATCGACTTTCAGCTTTGAATGAGGTAAACGAGATTGAATTGCAAGACTCCAGATACCGGGTTCAGACGCTATTAGATTCAGTAGGAAGATTAAATTTTACGGTCACAAAATTACGGGAATACAGAAAAGAACTTCGCATCCTGGAAGCACGCAACGACAGTTTGATCAAAAGCAATAGTTTCCTTCGCTACAACAACGCACAACTCACAGAACAGAATCAAGAAACCCGGGCCATAATTAACGAATTGCGAAGCAAGAGTAATACCTTGGCAGAAGCCGAGGCTTTGCTGCGGGAAAAGAACAAAGAACTTAGTCAGGAACTTAAGACTAAGAACTATTTACAGTTAAACAATTCAGAAGGTAGTGGATTCCGTTTGCGGAATGGACGGCCCATTAAAACCAATAAGGCTTCGACAATTGAGAAACTGCGTGGCTGTGTAACCATTATGGCAAACCCGACAGCACGTAGTGAAGAAAAAGTCCTTTACCTTCAGTTTCTCGGAACTAATATGGGGGTAATTGAAGACAATGCCAACACTATCTCTGTCAGTGGCAATGTGTATAGCAAACGGGTAGAATTGATCTATGTAGGCGAGGAGATCGTTGTTTGTGATTTTATAACAGTTCCTGAAGGCTCCCTTAAACCGGGTATATACACCCTCAATGTTTTCGAAGACGAAAAATTACTTTCCAGCTCGGAATTTCAGCTGAAATAATATTCCCTATCTAGTGCTAATGGGCTATTTTTGCCCAATGGCAAAATCAGCAGATCATTTTAAAGATGTTATCTCACATGCAAAGGAATACGGTTTTGTAGTTCCTTCCAGTGAGATCTATGATGGCTTAAGCGCAGTCTACGATTATGGCCAGAATGGGGCCGAGCTTAAGAATAATATACGTTGGTATTGGTGGAAGGCCATGGTTCAGTTGAACGAGAATATCGTTGGGATCGATGCAGCCATCCTGATGCATCCTACGACTTGGAAAGCCTCCGGTCATGTAGATGCCTTTAACGATCCACTTATTGACAATAAAGATTCTAAAAAGCGGTATAGGGCAGATGTGCTGATCGAAGACCATGTCGCCAAGATCGAAGCTAAGATCGAAAAGGAAGTCCAGAAAGCACAAAAGCGTTTTGGAGAAGCTTTTGATAAAGAACAATTCATTACTACAAATCCCAGAGTAGTAGAATACCGCGAAAAAGCCGAGGCTGCTATTAAGCGTATGGCACGTTCATTAGAGAACGAAGACCTGGAAGATGTTAAAAAGCTAATCGAAGAATTAGAGATAGCATGTCCAATTTCGGGATCAAGAAACTGGACGGATGTTAAGCAATTCAATCTGATGTTCGGCACCAAACTTGGCGCTTCAGCTGAAAGCGCTACGGACCTGTTTTTGCGGCCGGAAACGGCACAGGGCATTTTTGTAAATTTTCTGAATGTTCAAAAATCCGGGAGGTTAAAGATCCCTTTTGGGATCGCCCAGGTTGGGAAAGCATTTAGGAATGAGATCGTTGCCCGCCAGTTTATCTTTAGAATGAGGGAATTCGAGCAAATGGAAATGCAGTTCTTTATTCGGCCAGGAAGCCAGAAAGAATGGTATGAGTACTGGAAGGAAAAAAGGATGCAATGGCATTTATCCCTCGGACTTGGGGAAGAGAATTACCGCTTTCACGATCACGAAAAACTAGCCCATTATGCAGACGCCGCTTCCGATATAGAATTTAAATTCCCCTTCGGTTTTAAGGAGTTGGAAGGCATTCACTCCAGAACAGATTTTGACCTGGGAAGCCACGAAAAGTTTTCGGGTAAGAAACTTCAGTATTTTGATCCGGAATTAAACGAGAGCTACGTGCCTTATGTAGTCGAAACCTCGATAGGCTTGGACCGGATGTTCCTGGCTGTTTTTTCAAACGCCTTGCAAGAAGAAGAATTGGAAAATGGCAGCAAGCGCACAGTACTAAAAGTACCAGCATTCCTTGCCCCGGTAAAAGCCGCTATTCTACCCCTGGTAAAAAAAGACGGGCTCCCGGAGATCGGACATACATTAGTGGATGAACTAAAATGTCACTTCAATGTGCACTATGATGAAAAAGATGCAGTGGGAAGAAGATATAGAAGACAGGATGCCATTGGTACACCTTTCTGTGTTACTGTAGATCATCAGACCCTGGATGACCAGACAGTCACCATACGCGAGAGAGACAGCATGGAACAAAGCCGTGTTGCCATCAGTGAGGTTGCTGATATCCTTAAAAAAGATGTGGACATGGCCGGCTGGCTGGCCCACTTATAGAGACCACTCCAGGGATATACCTGCATAAAAATTCCTGTTATTTCCCGGATAGAAATACCTGGGAAGAGACCCTCCAAAGCTTGTTGCATTGATCAGGACAGATTGTGCATAGTGCTCATTGAACAAATTATTTACGCCAGCATTAATTTGTAGTTTTAGCGCATCTGAAATCCGATTTCTATAGCTAAGATTTGTATGCCATATAGAATATGGGTTACTATTCAAGGTATTCCCATCTGTCAATGGAATCTCATCTACGTATTGTATGCCGGTATTCCACTGCCAATGGGCACCAAAAATAGCGCGCAGACCTGCATTCGCACGTTGTCTTGGAACTCCTGTCAATGGGTTACCTGAAAAATCAACCCCTTCATCAATAAATTCCTGAAACTCATGGTCATTTAATGTATAGCTTAGGTAAGGGATCAGCAGCTTACCCTGGGCCAGGCGGATAGTTTTTTGAAGATCCAGCTCCAAACCATTGTGCATGGTACTCCCGGCATTTCTCCCAATAAACTGATCTTCTCCAATCCGGTCTGAAATTAAAAGATCTTTAATGCGCATTCGATACAGGGATAGCTGAATATTCCAACCAGATTCCGGAAAATTCACCTGAGTTCCCACTTCATATTGCCATCCCTTTTCTTGTTCTAGATCCGGATTAATTAGGCCATCCGGCGTTAGCGTTTCTTCCAGGCCGGGATTTGAAAACCCCCGACTTATATTGGCATAAATGCGTTTTCCTTTGGACAATGTATAAGAGAGATCTATCCCCGGCATAAAAATCCAATCAAATTTCTTTTGTGCACTCGTATTGTTACTCCCACTATTGAACAGGTCCCGAAAATCATATGTTGTTCTATTGAGATTTAAATTCAATTGTGCAAGAAATGAAGGAGTGACTGGAAATTGTGCCTGACTGAAGATAAAATACTGGGAACGAAATTCCTTGTTGTTACTAAGCCTGGATCCCTGCAAACTACCCAGGCCATTGTTATCTTCATACAGATTTTCATAGGTAGCCCAATTGTACTCATCTTTAAAGAGCTCCATCCCAAACCGAAAGATGGGTTTATTGGTTTCCGACTTATGGGTCAGTAAACCTCGCCAACCAAAAGTATTAGAGAACTCATCTAAAATGTTAAAAGGCCTGGCTTCGTAATGATCTAAATAACTGTAAAAAACTGATTGTTCACTGCTTAGTGCAGAAGAGATATTATATTTCCAGTTTAGTCCGGTTAAAGTATATTGATTATCCTCAAAACCTTTTGCCTGCGCCCAGGTAAATGCCGCCTTAGTGGGCTTATCATTAAAATCTGTCTCATTTAGCGAGCTTGGGATCTGGGCAAAGTAATCCATATGGGTGAGCAAGAGACTAAGGCTGTTTTTGGAATTTAATCGAATTGTTGCATCCGCCAGAAATCCATTTCTTTCAAAATCATTGTTTTCCCTATATCCGTCTGTTCGCATTAGGTTGGCATTAATGCGCAGGGCGAAATTTGATGCGGAGGTTGTGAAACTGAGATGATCTTTGATCAATTGATAAGATCCCAGGGTCAAAGAATTTTTTAGTAGCGATCGTTTGGATGGTGTCTCTGGTTTTAGGAGGATGGCCCCGCCGAGTGCACTTCCATAAGCAGAGGCCTTTGGCCCTTTAACAATTTCAATGGCATAGAGGTCTTCCAGATCAAAGGCCTCCAGGCTGGAAACTCCGGTGCCGTTGGTTACGGGGATATTCTTATAATAAAGTCGCAATTTATCTGTGCCAAAAGGAGTGCGTGCCCCAACGCCGCGGATGGTGATCCGATTAGTATTTAAAGCGCCTGATAAGTGGTATACCCCGGAGGTTTGATTGAGTGTTGAGGCAAAATCTGTAGGTCCGAATTGTTGAAGGGCCGAGGCTCTAAGGACAGATGAAGTAGTATTGCCTAATTCCTGACTTTTAGCAGGTTCGACCAAGGTAATTTCAGGCAGCAATGTTATGGAATCCTGAGATTGGATCTGGGCTAGCCCTTTTGCACTAATACAAAAGATGATACCTATGAAAAATGTGCGCCTTATCAACTGAAGTAAATTGATTAGTATTGAAACCCAAGAGATATGCCGCCTCTTCCAGATAGCAGGGGATATTTCATTGTATTAATTTAATAATGAATATAGGTATTTCTTATAGGCGGTCATAACTTCTAACTTTCCTATTTTTGGCAGACGTACGCATATGAAAATACTCACCTATAATGTAAATGGCATTCGGGCTGCCATGAATAAAGGTTTTGTTTCCTGGCTAAAAGCTTCGGATCCGGATGTGATCTGCCTGCAGGAGATCAAGGCGATGGAAGACCAGGTAGACACCCTGGCTTTTAAAGCGCTGGGTTATGAGTATCAGCACTGGTTCAGTGCGCAGAAAAAAGGATATAGCGGGGTAGCGATCTTAAGCAAAACCAAACCTGATAATGTCACCTATGGTACCGGCATATCCTATATGGATAATGAAGGCCGGAATCTTCGAGCCGAATTCAATGGTCTTTCTGTATTGTCGGTTTATGTTCCATCCGGAAGTAATATGGACCGCTTGGAATTTAAACTTCAGTACATGACAGATTTCAAGGCTCATGTTATGGGGTTGATGGAAAAATTACCCAACCTTGTTGTATGCGGCGATTACAATGTATGCCATCAGGCGATAGACATCCATGATCCGGTTCGCAATAAAAATGTTTCCGGATTTCTCCCCGTAGAACGCCAATGGATGACAGATTTCCTTTCCGAAGGCTTTGTTGATAGTTTCAGGCACTTAAATCCCGATCCGCACAATTATACCTGGTGGAGCTACCGGGCTAATTCACGGTCAAATAATAAAGGATGGCGCTTAGATTATGCCATGGTCAGTAATCCGCTTGCCGCCAGATTAAAGCGTTCGGTTATTCTCTCCGAAGCAGTTCATAGTGACCATTGTCCTCTTTTGGTCGAAATCAACTAAGCTTATCACGATAATCCCATCGGGATTAAGTATTTTTGAAGAGATAGAGCAAGCTTCTCGAATACGTGATCTACACAACCTTACCGCATACCGATATTGAAGTCAGCAAAATTTGTTTGGGAACCATGACATGGGGACGTCAAAACAATGAAGCTGAAGGCCATGAGCAAATGGACTATGCCTTTAATCAGGGCATTAACTTCTTTGACACGGCAGAGCTATATCCTGTGCCTGCCAAAAAAGAGCTCTATGCCGTTACGGAAACCATTATTGGCAATTGGTTTAAAAAAACCGGAAAAAGAGACCAGATAATCCTGGGCTCCAAAATCGCCGGAAGAGGAGATTATACAAAATTCATTCGCACAACTGGCTTTAGCAGAGACTCTATTATAGAAGCCGTTGAAGGAAGCTTAAAACGACTTCAGACAGATTATATTGATCTGTATCAACTGCACTGGCCTGAGAGAAATACTAATTTTTTTGGTCAGCGTGGCTATACCCATTCTACCAAGGATTATTGGGAAGATAACGTACACCAGGTCCTTGAGACTTTAAGGGATCTCCGCCAGGAAGGAAAGATCCGTCATGTTGGACTTTCCAATGAAACGCCATGGGGTTGCATGCGATTTTTAGAAGAGAGCAAGGTTCATGAAACTTTACCTCGGATGATCACTATCCAAAACCCGTATAACATGCTTAACCGCTTGTTTGAAGTGGGTACAGCGGAAATTGCGATGCGGGAACAAATGGGCTTACTGGCCTATTCTCCTTTAGGTTTTGGCATGTTAACAGGCAAATATATGGGAGGAATGAAACCGGCTAATGCCCGTATCTCGCTCTTTCCAAATTATAATCGGTACAGTAAACCCAATTCAGAAGCTGCCGTACAGAAGTACTACGAACTGGCACAGGAAAATAATATCTCCCTGACGCAAATGGCACTGGCATTTGTTACTTCCCGACCCTTTGTCACAGCAAACATCATTGGTGCTACCCGTATGGATCAACTTAAAGAAAACATTGGAAGTATTGATGTTGATCTAAGCGATGAACTTCTCAAATCTATCGAAGAGATTCACGAAGCTATCCCGAATCCAGCGCCTTAAAAAGAGGCATCGTCAACGTCATTGATAAAAGAGATCACCCCGTTAAAATAGGTTTTTTGATCGTCATATTGTGAAAGGTGACTACCATTCTCACAATGAAGATACCTTCCATTTTGAACTTCGGCAGACATCCATTCCATGTGTTTTGGATCCATAGTGTCATGTTGAGCGCCAATGACCAGGGTAGGGACTTCCAATTCTTTTAAGCGATCTTTTACATCCCAGTCTTTTAAGCTTGCATCCCCTGTTATACCAAATTCGCTATAACCCTGCATATGAACATAGACTTGATTGTTAGCGTGTTTTAAGGTACGCATTACCGCTTCAGGCCATTGATCGGGAGGCATGCGGAGTACATGTTCTGTATAGTAATGTTCAAAGAGTAATTCTCCATACCTGGGATTGCTATAATCTCCGGCATCTTCCATTGCTTTTACTTCCTTATAGATCTCCGGATCCATTTGGGGGCCTAAAACTTCCTGTGCATAGGCATTGTATTCAGGGATACTGCTCATCATATTGGAAATGATCAGGCCTTTTAAATTTTTCTGATATTTCAGGGCGTATTCCATTGCCAGGATACCGCCCCAGGATTGTCCGAGTAAATAAAAATTGGAAGAATCTAATCCCAATGCTTTTCTCACTTGCTCAACTTCTTCCACAAAGCGCTCCGTAGTCCACAGATCCAGATCATCCGGTTGATCACTATAATAGGACCCTAGTTGATCATAGTAGATGTATTCCACGCCTTCCTGAGGAAAGTAGCCATCTGCACATTCATAAAGTTCGTGGGTCATCCCGGGCCCCCCGTGGAGCAGGAGGACTTTCTTTGTCGGATTGTTTCCTACCCGCTTTGTCCACACCTTAAATTCGCCTTTTGGCGTACTGATAGGGATCATTTTAATCCCGCCGGTGAATTGGTCATCCCTATTTTCAAAACTGAGATACGTGTTCTCTGTCTCGTGAATGTCATGGACTTCCTTATGCGTTCTTTTGCACGCTATAAGACTTATAGCAAGAAGAAGTGCTACACAATATTTTTTCATGATGATTGGCTTTTGCAGTCCTATAAATATATTGAATTCTCTACTACAGAAGTATTAGCCAAACAAAGAAGTAAGCAAGTCTTCAATCTTCCCTGGTTTCTTGATTTGTAGACCTTTCTTGGAGCTAGCATTTGTCGTGCCCTTGGCTGTAAAAAAGGTTGTAAATCCTAATTTCTCGGCTTCTGCAATCCGCCTGTCTGCGTGTTGTACTGGCCTTATCTCTCCTGCCAGACCTATTTCGCCTGCGAAGCAATATCCCCGAGGTATCGGGATATTGAAATTACTTGAAAGAATGGCGATGATAACAGCCAGGTCTAGTGCGGGATCATCGATGGATATGCCCCCGGTTATATTGAGAAAAACATCTTTGGCAGCTAATTTAAAGCCGGCTCTTTTTTCCAAGACAGCCAGAAGCATATTTAATCTTTTTGCCGGAAATCCTGTTGTTGAACGCTGAGGTGTTCCGTAGACAGCAGTACTCACCAGGGCCTGAATTTCTATCATCAGAGGTCGGAGTCCCTCAATTGTGCACGCAATAGCTGTCCCGCTCAAATCCTCATCCTGGGTGGAGATCAGGAGTTCAGATGGATTTTGAACTTCTCTCATCCCTGTGGATTGCATTTCATAGATCCCAAGCTCAGAGGTAGCCCCAAAACGGTTTTTGAGAACGCGTAGGATTCGGTAAACATGATGCCTGTCTCCTTCAAGTTGCAGGACGGTATCTACCATATGTTCTAAAATCTTAGGTCCCGCAATATGTCCGTCTTTGGTAATATGCCCAATGAGAATAACAGGGGTTCCAGTTTCCTTAGCGAACTGTATCAGCTCTGCTGTGCACACACGAATTTGTGAAATGCTTCCCGCGGCCGCATCTATTTTCCCTGACTGCAAGGTTTGAATAGAATCGATCACCAGAAGATCCGGTTCCATATTGGCTACCTGGTGAAAAAGTTGTTGCGTATTAGTTTCTGTGAGGACGTGACACGGACTTTCTCCTTCCTGTATCCTGTCTGCCCGCATTTTTATCTGCCTTGCACTTTCTTCTCCTGAAACATATAAAGTACGATAGGACGTTTTTAAGGCGAGTTGTAGCAGTAGTGTGCTTTTCCCAATACCTGGTTCACCTCCCAAAAGGATTACTGAGCCAGGGACTAAGCCTTCGCCAAGAACGCGGTTGAATTCCTGGTCTGCCAGGATCATCCTGTCATCTGCTTGCGCAGTTATGGTATGCAGGGGAAGGGCTTTAGCCCGTTTGGAAGTTGTTTTATGGCCTTCATTCCAGCCAGCGTCTTCTTTCTTTTGAATGACTTCCTCCACCACGGTATTCCACTCCTTGCACGCAGAACACTGCCCAATCCATTTGGGGTATTGGTTGCCGCAATTCTGACAAAAAAAAGCTGTTTTTGTTTTAGCCATCAACGCTGAGGTAGAGGCTAAAGATAGAGTGGCTTACTGTAATTTCAAAGGGATTTAATAACCGAAGTCGGCTTTGATTGCATCTATTTTATCCAATGCCATGTCTTTGGTAAGGAAATCGATCTCTTCCATTTGGAATGCCTTTTCGAAAGTTCGCATGGCTTTCTTTGGTTCCCCCAATTGCTCATAGTATTCCCCTTCAAAATAAAAGCCTAACATGCTGTCCGGGAATTCGCGTTTGCACAGATCGGAAAGGGGTTTCAAAGATTCAAAATCTTCTTTTTTGCGACTGGCAGCATAAATGGCCATAATATCATTTAACTCTACTGTTTTACGAAACCCGAAGAGCTTCTCAATGGCATTGTATTTATTTTCCAGGTAGTTGTACACCGGCTCTTCCGAGCTAAGAATTTCCTCTTTGTATTCTTTAGGGCTGATAGGCTTAAATATCTTAAAGGTGGTATCCCAGGCTTTGCCGAAACCGTATGCTACCACTGAAGTTTGATCAGCATCGGGATATTCATCGAAATAGTATTGAATATTTTCACGATTGATGGTAGACAAGTTTTTGTGAAGGTCCATTATCTGGGATCTATTCTTGCTTTTCTCTCCTTCTACGATAAGATGATAGAATATCTTTTGATCTAATTCTGACAGCCGTTGTGGAATACGTGATTCCATTTCAGGTGCCAAATAAGGTGAAATGCTGATAAATGCATTAAATAGGGAGCGATCTTTAAACAAGTAATAGTTGCCAAAATTTGCTGTAATGTCATAGCCGACAAAAACCTTGAACGGGGCTACATTATAAGTGGTTGAAATAAAAGCGATGACCTCCATGCTAAGGAATTCGAAAAACGCACTTCCTTGTTCAGTTGGTAAGCCGGAATCTTCATCATATGCACAGTCCTTCCAGCGATTGTCATCTTCCTTCTGAAAAATACCCAGAACAATGGATTCGGGCATGCCCTGAAACTCACTGTAATATTTAGACACGGCCAATACCTGGTCATACAAATACTCCCCGTCTAAGACGACAACTAGAGGGTACTTCTTAGTCTCATCGTAATTTTCAGGTATGTAATATTTGATCTTACGTCTTTCCTGCAGTTTGAAAGATTCGAAAATTTCTTCCGAAATCTGGGCTTGCAGTCCAAGACCAAAGAACAGGCTGAATACAACTAAGATGATATTTTTCATAATGACAGGAATTTAAGGCATTACTTGCTCCTGTTCCATAACGGCAGGAGAAGAAAAGATATTGCGCCAAAAATGACAACCATCAAGGTTTGAGAGATCCACATGATCCACCCAAAGGCATCTCCTGAGGCTGCACTAATGCCGAAAATGGCAAGGGAGGCGCTGACTGCTATGGGATATAAACCCAAGCCGCCATTGGTTGCCGTCATTGCAAATGAGCCAGCGATAAATGCAACCAGTAATTCTCCAAGTCCAAGATCTGCTATTTCCGGCACTGTATACTTAATCACCCAAAACATAACAATATAGGCCCCCCAAATAAAGAAAGTGTGGCCTATAAATGACCATTTTCGTTTCATCTTAAAAATACTAAGGATCCCATCTAATAAACCCCGTATAAGATCTTTTAGCTTCAAGGCCCATCGGTGGGTAGACCTGCGCAGGATCACTAAAACCAGAAAAGCCATAAGAATGGCAACGGATAGAGCAACAACAGATAAAGTTAGGCTTAATCCATGTTCATTGAGATAACCCATGATGATATCCGTTTGCGAAATCAAAGCGGCAATGA
>JAOTYW010000140.1 GCA_029861705.1 Flavobacteriaceae bacterium | reverse complement strand
ATCAACACCTAAATACAGCATTATATGAAGATCTTGGAAGGCAAAACAGCCATCATTACCGGCGCAAGTCGGGGTATTGGCAAAGGGATTGCTCAAGTATTTGCAGCTCACGGCTGCAACGTAGCACTCACCTTTAGTTCTAGCGAAGGACCAGCCAAAGAATTGGAAAAAGAACTCAGTGATCTGGGCATAAAGGCCAAGGCATACAAAAGTAATGCGGCAAGCTTTGAAGAAGCCGAGAAGCTGGTAAACCAGGTGTTAGAAGATTTTGAGAAGGTAGATATCCTGATAAACAATGCAGGGATCACCAAGGACAATCTACTGATGCGCATGTCGGAAGACGATTTTGATACTGTGGTAGATGTCAATCTTAAATCGGTTTTTAATATGACCAAGGCCATTCAACGCACCTTTTTAAAACAACGGAATGGGTCAATCATTAATATGAGCAGTGTGGTCGGAGTCAAAGGAAATGCGGGACAATCAAATTATGCTGCTTCCAAGGCAGGCATGATCGGCTTTACTAAATCCATAGCTTTAGAATTAGGATCCCGTAACATTCGCTGCAATGCCATTGCTCCCGGTTTTATTGAAACAGAAATGACGGAGAAATTAGATGAGAAAACTGTGGAAGGCTGGAGGGCTGCAATTCCCCTAAAACGTGGAGGATCTACCGAGGACGTTGCCAATGCATGCCTTTTTCTGGCATCAGACCTCTCGGCTTATATCACTGGGCAGGTATTGCATGTAGACGGCGGAATGCTTACATGAAGGCTTCAGTATTAGATGCAAGGCCGCAAGGTATCTTTCTAAAGATTAAATAATCTATGCCCGGATCTAACTTCATAATGATATTATTAGGTGCTGTTTTAGCATTGCTACTGGCATGGTGGCACTATTTACCCCGGCCGAATCGGAAATCAACATTATACAGGGCCTTGGCCTTCTTGCGGTTTCTTAGTCTATTTGGCCTGATACTGCTTCTAATAAATCCAAAATTCACCAAGACGACATATGATCTTGAAAAGGCCCTTCTGACCATATTGGTAGATAATTCTTCCTCCATGATAGCCACTGATTCAGCTAATACACACAGGGAATTAACAAGGCGCTTAACAGAGAACAAGGAATTGCAGGATCGGTTCACAGTGAGTGCTATGGTGTTTGGCGAGGAAATGAGACCTTTAGATTCCCTATCTTTCACGGACCAGGCCACAAATATCTCCGATCCGCTGCAAAGTCTAAAAGATGTATCCATAGGAAATAATACAGTCACTGTCTTAGTCAGTGATGGGAATCAAACACTCGGTCAGGATTATGAATTTATGAGGCACAAGCCAGAACAACGCATCTTTCCGGTCGTAGTAGGAGATACAACTACCTATGAAGACTTGCGACTGGATCGCGTGAATATGAACAATTATGCCTACCTGAAAAATACCTTCCCGATAGAAATATTTGCCTCTTATACCGGCGATGGCAATAGAAATTCTGTTTTGAGAATTAGTATGAATGGGCAAACTCGTTTTCAACAGAATCTCAGTTTTACCCAGGAGACAGATGCCGTTCAGGTGACCGCTAAACTCGAGGCCCAGACCACAGGCTTACAAGATGTGAGAGTTAGTTTGTCATCTTTTGAAAATGAACGCAATGTGTACAATAATAGCAGACAACTAAGCCTGGAAGTTATAGATGAGAAAACCAAGATCGTCATTGTTTCTTCGCTGGTGCACCCGGATCTTGGAAGCCTGAAGTCGGCTATTGAGCAAAACGAACAGCGGGAGGTTACAATTACCTCGCCTATAGCGCCAAAAAGCAGCTGGGAAGATGCAGACCTGCTGATATTATATCAGCCAGACAGGGCGTTTACGCCGGTTTATGAGGTCTTAAAAAAAGAGAGCATAAGTACCATGACCATTATAGGCCTGAGGACAGATTGGTCATTTCTCAATTCCGTACAGAACATATATTCAATGAGTTCTTATGGTCAGGCCGAAGAGATCTTCCCGGATTTAAATGCGAGCTTTTCCATCTTTGATGTTTCGACTCTCGATATCAATGAATTTCCCCCGCTGGATTTTGAACTGGGTGAGATTACAATTATTGCCGATTATGAAACGCTTCTGGATCAAAAAGTAAAAGGAGTTGTCCTGGATGAACCCATGCTGGTGACGATCAGGGGAGAGGATCGCAATGAGGCCATCTTATTTGGGGAGAATAGCTGGAAATGGCGTGTTCAATCCTTTCGCAATGAAGGAGATTTTAGATCCTATGACGCTTTTATTGCACAACTGATCCGCTTTCTGGATCTAAAAAAAAGAGCAAATAGACTAACTCTGGAATACGATAAGAGTTATGAAGGGGTCAATGCGGCTGAAATTGTGGCGCGCTATTTTAATGAGACCATGGCATTTGAGGGGAATGCTTCTCTAAAATTATTTATCAAAACGCGAGAAGAAACATCGTATCGGGAATTCCCCATGCTATTGAGAAACGGGTATTTCGGATTGAGTATTAACGACTTTCCCGCCGGGGATTATGAATTTACAGTACGGGTTGAGGGAACAGACATAGCACGTTCGGGCAGTTTTAAAATTTTGGATTTTGATGTTGAAAAGCAACTAGTCTCCAGTAATTACAAGAAGATGGAACGCTTGGCTAATGCCTCAGGAGGCATCCTTTTTTTTGCGGATCAGCTCGATCAATTGATCGATGATCTATCAAGTAGAAATGAATTTTTACCCGTCCAAAAAAGCAATCAAAATGTCGTACCTTTAATAGATTTCAGAATACTGCTAGCAGCCATTGCAATTTGCCTTGCTTCTGAGTGGTTTCTGCGGAAATATAACGGACTAATATAAAATATTAAACTCATGGATAAACTTCCAAAAATAGCCTTACCGGCTGTATTAATCATATTACTTTTAGTTATCATCATATCCAAATCGGCTGTGGTAATCGGATCCGGCGAGGCCGGAGTATTGTACAAAACCCTTGGAGAGGGGGTAGTAACAGACGAACCCCCATTAAG
Source organism: Flavobacteriaceae bacterium (assembly GCA_029861705.1). Lineage (GTDB taxonomy): Bacteria > Bacteroidota > Bacteroidia > Flavobacteriales > Flavobacteriaceae > HDS-28. The sequence goes on along the minus strand of JAOTYW010000140.1, from coordinate 4,256 downwards.
TGAAGGGTTTCATATTGTTGCACCCTGGAACAAGGTCTTTATTTATGAAGCTCGAAGACAGGAGATCTTTGAAAAGATGAAGGTACTTTCATCAAATGGATTGGACATTCAATTAGATGCGTCTGCCTGGTTTATGCCTAATTATGATGAAATGGGATTTTTGCACCAGCGGATTGGAGAAAATTATGTGCAACGAATTCTCTTGCCAACGATTCGATCGGCAGCAAGAAGTGTTGTAGGCAGGTATACCCCGGAACAATTATATTCATCCAAAAGGGACGCCATCCAACAGGAGATATTTGAAGAAACCAAGAAGATAGTGAGCAATCAGCATATCATCCTGGATGATATTCTGGTTCGGGATGTTACATTACCTCCTACGATCAAAGATGCGATTGAACGTAAACTCAGACAGGAACAGGAATCCTTAGAATACAAATTTCGTTTGGAAAAAGCAGATAAGGAAGCCCAGCGTCAGGTAATTGAAGCACAGGGAAAAGCTGATGCGAATCGGATCCTGAGCGCCTCACTGACAGATAAGATCCTTCAGGACAAGGGAATTGAAGCTACTTTAATGTTGGCGCAATCTCCTAATGCGAAAATTGTTATCGTGGGTTCAGGGGATGCTGGCCTCCCAATTATACTTGGAAATAATTAAACAGAATTTTTGAGGTATTAAAATAAGTTCTATTTTAGCCAAGATGAATATGAAGCATACACATTATCATTTTGACCCTGGCGCTCAAGCGAGGTAGGAATGTTATATGTATGACTACATAGACAAACCCGTTTGAGCAATCAGACGGGTTTGTTTTTTTATGCCCGCCTGGTTGTCAATTAATACTATATAAATGGAACCATTAAAAATTGCAATCCAGAAATCAGGGCGACTCAATGAAGACTCGCTGCGCCTTCTAAAGGATGCCGGAATATCCATAGACAATGGTAAAGATCAGTTAAGGGCAAGTGCCCGTAATTTTCCTTTGGAAGTATTCTATCTGCGAAATAGTGATATTCCTCAATATTTACGCGATGGCGTCGTAGACCTTGCCATAGTGGGCGAGAATCTTTTGGAAGAAAATGGGGAAGGACTTGAGAGTCTGGTCAAACTTGGCTTCTCTAAATGCAGGGTTTCCCTGGCCGTCCCTAAATCCATGGAATACAATTCTTTGGAAGACCTGCAAGGTAAAAGAATAGCTACTTCATATCCCGCAACGGTAGCTAAGTTCCTCAATTCAAAAGGTGTAAACGCCGATTTGCACACGATTAATGGTTCGGTTGAAATTGCGCCTAATATTGGCCTGGCCGATGCGATTTGTGATATCGTATCGAGCGGAAGCACGCTCTTTAAAAATAATCTGAAAGAAGTCGATGTCATCTTAAAAAGTGAGGCAGTTTTAGCCATGGCTTCTGAAACATCGATTCGTACCAGTTCGATCTACGATAAATTCCTGTTTCGATTAAATGCAGTTTTACAGGCGCGCAATTTTAGATATGTACTGATGAATGTACCTGATGGAAATTTGAATGCAATTATTGATCTTCTGCCGGGAATGCGGAGTCCAACTGTATTGCCTTTGGCCCAAGAGGGCTGGAGTTCTGTACATACAGTCATCAAAAAAGACAGCTTTTGGGAGGTTATTGATGAGCTAAGGAAAGCCGGAGCAGAAGGCATTCTGGTTTGTCCGATTGAAAAAATGGTCTTATGAGAGTCATCCGGCAACCCGCAAGAACTACATGGCCTGAGCTTTGCAAACGGGCGACTGCTCCCATGAAGGAAATGGAATCTTTGGTGCAGGAAGTGTTTGATGCCGTCAAACATGACGGAGACAAAGCGATTTTGCGATATACCTCCCAGTTTGATGGTGTGGAATTGCATGATCTCAGGGTTAGTAGGGAGGAAGTAGAAAAGGCCGTTCAACAAGTGCCGGAAGCGTTAAAACGAGCTATCATCATAGCGAAAAACAATATCCATGCCTTTCATAATGCCCAAAAGCCCAAAGGTATAGAAGTTGAAACCATGGCAGGTGTTCGATGCTGGCAAACGTATCAGGCGATCGAGAAAGTGGGCTTATATATCCCCGGGGGGACGGCGCCGTTATTTTCAACGCTCCTGATGTTAGCCGTACCGGCAAGGATAGCCGGATGTAAAGACATTGTTATTTGTACGCCGCCACGCGAAGATGGCAGCGTTGACCCGGCAGTACTTTATACGGCATCCTTATGTGGTGTCGACACCATATGTAAAGTCGGCGGAATTCAGGCCATTGGCGCACTGACGTATGGTACGGAATCCATCCCCGGAGTATATAAGATCTTTGGCCCGGGAAATCAGTATGTAACAGCTGCTAAAAACTTTGCAACTAAGTTAGGCCTTGCCATCGATATGCCTGCAGGACCAAGCGAGCTTATGGTCATCGCCGATGCTTCGGCAAATCCAGAATTTATAGCCGCCGATTTATTGAGTCAGGCTGAACATGGGGTAGATAGTCAAGTGATCTTGCTTACGCCATCAGAAGAATTGATCGAAAAAGTGAAAGAGCAACTGGATATGCAATTGCCTCAACTGCCAAGGGCAGCGATTGCAGACGAGGTTTTGGCCAATAGCAGTGCGATATCCTTTCGGGAACGGGAAGATATTGTCGACTTTATGAATGCATATGCGCCTGAGCATTTAATTATCAATACAAGTGAAAACGTCTACTATGCTGATAATGTGCGTAATGCGGGATCTGTTTTTATTGGCCCACTTACTCCTGAAAGTGCCGGCGATTATGCGTCGGGTACAAATCATACCCTGCCAACCAATGGTTATGCCAAGCAGTATAGCGGGCTAACATTGCAGGCCTTTATGAAGAGCATAACATTTCAGGAGATCAACGCAACTGGACTTCAATCTCTAGGCAATACCATTGAAACAATGGCCGAAGCCGAGAATTTATGGGGACATAAAAATGCCGTTAGTGTCCGACTCCAAACACTAAAAAATAAAGACGCATGAAGCCAGTTTTCGACATTAAGAAATGGGTCAGACCGTCTATCACAGCGCTTAGGCCGTATGCATCTGCGCGTGATGAATTCATGTCGCAGGGGGAAGAAATGCTTTTTTTAGATGCTAATGAGAACCCTTTTCAAACAGCTGTAAACAGATATCCCGATCCAAATCAAAGCAGACTAAAGGAGTTGATCGCTAAAATGCGAGAGACAACTAAAGAACAGGTTTTCCTGGGCAATGGCAGTGATGAAATACTGGATCTGCTGTTTAGGGCCTTTTGTGAACCGGGCAAGGAGGTTGTACTAACAATGCCTCCAACCTTTGGCATGTATAAGGTCCTGGCTTCGCTTAATCAGGTTGAAAACATTGAAGTACCGCTTACTGCAGATTTTGAGATCGATATAGAGTCGGTTTTAAGAGCTTTGACACGAAACTGTAAAATGATCCTGCTGTGTTCCCCGAACAATCCAACAGGAACAAGTTTTAAGTCGGAATCCATTAGTAAAATTTTAGAAGCCTTTGATGGGCTCGTCGTGATCGATGAAGCATATATTGATTTTTCGCCCAAACCCAGCTGGCTGTCGCAATTGGGCAATTATCCCAATTTAATTGTCACCCAGACCTTGTCAAAGGCCTATGGCCAGGCGGGGATCCGATTGGGGATCGCATATGCAGATCCCCGGATCATAGAGGTGCTGCACAAGATCAAACTGCCCTATAATGTAAATGTGCTGACACAGGAATGGGCCATAAAACGCATTGCACAACAAGAAATCATTAAGTCCGAAATTCAGGAGATTCTAAACGAAAAGGAAGCGCTATATAGATCCTTGAAGGACATACCCTGGATTAAGGAATTAATACCTTCGGATGCTAATTTTATGTTGATTCGGGTAGATGATGGTGATAGGCGTTATAAGCAGCTCATTGCCAAAGGGATTGTTGTCCGCAATCGATCCAACCAACTCCATTGTGAGAATACGCTCAGGATAACAGTAGGCACTCCGGAAGAGAATCGAATATTCAACAAGATTGTAAGAGAGATCAGATGACACCAAAGAAAGTATTATTTATCGATCGGGATGGCACTCTAATTTCAGAGGCGCCAGATGAGCAAATAGACTCTATCAACAAAATGCAGTTTTACCCGGGTGTATTTACCTATTTGGGCAAGATCGCACGTGAAATGGACTTTGAATTAGTCATGGTAACCAATCAGGACGGTCTCGGGACGGATGCTTTTCCTGAATCTGACTTTTGG
>JAOTYW010000230.1 GCA_029861705.1 Flavobacteriaceae bacterium | reverse complement strand
TGAAGGAATCGTATTTGAGGCCATTCATATGGACCGTACTTTTCCGGAAGAAGGTGCAGATACGCGTAAACCGGGTGTAGGTTTGTTGCAATCTTATTTTGATGAGGCCTATGATCTTAAAAATTCTTTTGTCATAGGCGATCGATTAACTGATATGGAATTGGCCCTAAACCTGGGTGCTGGGGGAATATTTATTAATTCTGCTTCTGGCCTGGGAGCATCGGAGATCAAGAGTGATAAGAAGAAAATAAAAGAATGCATTGGACTCATTACGGATAGTTGGGAAGCTATTTATACCTTTTTAAAGACAAAAGATCGTATAGCTGAGATCCATAGAAAAACTGCCGAAACAGATGTATTTATTAAGATCAATCTGGATGGTACAGGTATTCGCAATATTGACACGGGGATTGCGTTTTTTGACCATCTGCTGGAACAACTGGCCAGGCATGGGCAAATTGACCTGGAGATTCGGGTTAAAGGAGATCTGGAAGTAGATGAACATCATACCATAGAAGATACGGCAATAGCGCTAGGGGAAGCTTTTAATGATGCCTTAGGTAAGAAATTAGGAATAGAGCGCTATGGCTTTACACTACCTATGGATGATTGCCTTGCACAGGTTGCTATAGATTTTGGAGGTCGCAGCTGGTTGGTATGGGAAGCGGAATTTACCAGGGAAATGATAGGGCAAATGCCCACAGAGATGTTTATGCATTTCTTTAAGTCACTATCAGACGGAGCGCGTGTAAATTTGAATATCAAGGCCGAGGGAAAGAATGAGCATCACAAGATCGAAGCCATTTTCAAAGCCCTGGCCAAGGCAATAAAAATGGCCGTAAAAAAGGATACTGAGAAGCTGGTACTACCATCAACAAAGGGTAAACTATAGTATGAAGATCGCATTGATAAATTATGGCGCCGGTAATATTCAGAGTATTTTATTTGCTTTGGAGCGGCTTAATGTGAATGCATTGCTCAGTAATATTCCAGAAGAGATACAATCGGCAGATCTGGTGATCTTTCCGGGCGTAGGTGAGGCATCATCGGCGATGGCAAAACTAAAAGATTCCGGGCTCGACAGTTTGATCCCAACATTAAAGCAACCCGTGTTAGGTATTTGTCTTGGCATGCAGCTTATGTGTAATGAAAGTAAGGAAGGGGATACGGCAGGCCTGGGCTTATTTGACACTTCAGTGATACGGTTTCCGGGTACCATCAAAGTACCTCAGATCGGCTGGAATACGATCTCTGATTTAAAATCCCCTTTATTCTCCGGGATAACAGATGGCTCTTATGTTTATACCGTACACAGTTATTACGCACCCCTTTGTGCTAATACGATCGCAGTTTCTGATTATGGAGAGCCCTACAGTGCTGCCTTACAGAGAGATAACTTTTATGGCGTTCAGTTTCATCCGGAAAAAAGCAGTTCTGTCGGTAGTAAGATTTTGTCTAACTTTTTAAATATGGCCTTATAAATGCGCATCATACCAGCAATTGACATCATTGACGGTAAATGTGTTCGCCTGACACAAGGCAGGTTTACCGAGAAGATCGAATACGCCTCAGATCCGACTGAGATGGCCCAACGATTTCAGGATCATGGCGTGCAGTTTTTGCACCTGGTAGATCTTGACGGAGCGAGAACAGGAAGGATAACAAATTATAAAACCCTGGAACGCATTGCCACAGCCACGGATCTCACGATCGATTTTGGCGGCGGACTCAGCATGGATGAAGATATTCGCATCGCTTTTGAATGCGGTGCCACCCAGGTAACAGGCGGAAGTATTGCTGCCAAAGAGGAAGAGACTTTTTTAAGATGGCTCAATCAATATGGCTCAGATAAAATAATTTTAGGGGCTGATGCCAGGAATGAAAAAATTGCCGTTACCGGATGGCAGGATACAACGGAAACTAAGTTGATTCCCTACATCCAGGGCTATGTACAGAAAGGTGTCCAATATGTCATCAGCACCGATATTGCAAAAGATGGCATGCTGCAAGGGCCTGCTACTGATACGTACAGGGCTATTCTGGAAACAGCGAACAGCTTGGTTAGTTCGGAAGAACAAACTGACAAAGAAGCTGCAGTTATGAATATACATTTGATCGCAAGTGGCGGTATCTCAAACATGGATGATGTTCTTGCCATTGAGGAAGTGGGTTGTGAAGGGGTGATCATCGGTAAGGCGATCTATGAGAACAGGATCAGATTAAAAGAACTTGAAAATTTTATACTGGAAAAATGAAATGGAGTGCTAGTATAAAGGATAATGCATCACTTCGAATGCGCGATAGTATTCGGATGATCGAAAAGAGCCTGTCTTATTTTAATGATGATGAGACCTGGCAGAAACCGAATGCTGAGCTGAATAGCATGGCGAATTTACTTTTGCATCTTTCAGGAAATATAAGACAGTATATTATCTCATCCCTTGGGAAAATGCCGGATATCCGGCAGCGGGACCTGGAATTTTCAACAAGTACCGGACAGTCCAAGGAGGAAGTATTACAGGAATTAAAAGGAACCGTCAATCAGGCAATTGAAGTGATCAAGAACTGTGATGAAACAGAATTGCTTCGCAGACGAGAAGTACAGGGCTTCGACCTGGATGGTGTGGGAATCATAATACATGTCGTTGAGCACTTGTCATATCATACCGGCCAGATTGCTTTCTGGGTAAAATATTGCAAGGAAAAAGACCTTGGTTTTTATGATGGACAGGATTTAAACAGTTTAAATCCATAGGATGTTGACAAAAAGGATCATACCCTGTTTAGACATCCTGGATGGCCGTACGGTCAAAGGGGTAAACTTTGTTGGTTTAAGAGATGCAGGGGATCCTGTGGAATTGGGTCGGTATTATGCCGAAAACGGGGCAGATGAACTGGTTTTTTTAGATATATCGGCTACAGAACAAAAACGCAAAACCCTGGCTGCGCTGGTGCGTCATATTGCAGCAGAAGTAGACATCCCTTTCACGGTAGGTGGCGGGATCAGTTCCATAGCTGATGTAGATATGCTGCTGCAGAATGGTGCAGATAAAGTTTCCATAAACTCAGCTGCCGTAAGGCGACCCGAACTGATCTCCGAATTAGTCAGCAAGTTTGGATCACAGTGTATCGTTGTGGCTATTGATGCTAAAAAACATGAAAAGGGCTGGAAAGTACATTTGGTAGGAGGGAAGGTACCCACAGAGATCGAATTCTTTGGATGGGCAGAAGAAGTGGCCGAGCGAGGCGCCGGTGAGATCTTATTTACTTCTATGGATCATGATGGTACTAAAAACGGTTTTGCCAATAATGCCCTTGCCCAATTAAGTAAGCGGGTAAATATTCCTATCATCGCCTCCGGAGGTGCAGGCACGAATTCACATTTTAGGGATACATTTAAGAAAGGTAAGGCCGATGCAGCCCTGGCAGCAAGTGTTTTCCATTTTAAAGAGATTCAGATCACCGATCTAAAACAATATTTAAAAGAAGAAGGAATTGCAATACGCATCTAATACCTAGATATGGATATGAAACTTGATTTTAGTAAAAATACGGATGGATTAATACCTGCAGTAGTACAGGATTATCTAACGATGGATGTGCTGATGCTGGGATATATAGATGCTGCAGCCTGGGAGAAAACACAGGCCGAAGGTCGGGTTACTTTTTATAGTCGCTCGAAAGGCCGCTTGTGGACAAAAGGTGAAGAAAGCGGTAATTATCTTGATGTCGTAGAATTCAAAATAGATTGCGACAGAGATACTGTATTGATCAAAGCAAAACCCCATGGGCCGGTTTGCCATACAGGTTCTGATACGTGTTTTGGGGATAAGAGAAAAGGTAAAGCTGACTTCCTGAAATCCCTGGAATCTGTGATTGTGCAGCGCAAGGAAGGAGCTGATGCATCTGAAAGTTATGTCGCCAGTTTGTTTAACTCAGGAATAC
>JAOTYW010000267.1 GCA_029861705.1 Flavobacteriaceae bacterium | reverse complement strand
TCTGGTATTTATCCTGCTGTTCTTTTCGCCTGAGTTTGGTTTCCAATTGTTCTTTGGGGATCTTGGTAAACAGCGCTGAGGATAAGGTAAGCCAATCCTCAAAATCGGTTGGCTCTAAAGGCGAGATACGCAAGCCATTTGGTACCATGGCTTTAAATTTTACATTTTTATTTCAAGCAATTTTTGGCCTTGCTTTTACGCCCTGTCGAATGGATCAGGGAGTTCATCAAGGTGGCTCCTATGGTCAGAGCACCGAACAGATAGAAATAATTATCATCTCCTTTAAATAACCAGGCAGACAGCAGGATCATAAATGCCCAAATGATCGCATTAATAAGTATCAACTTTTTCATACCTATTTGTAGTTTTTAGTATAAGAAAGTTACAAAATTCATGTTTAAGGTCTTTCTCGCGCTGATAATGCACAGGACTTTTACCAATATTTAAAAGATCAGAATCGAATATTTATGTCCAGACGTATCCGGTCACCACTTTCTTTTGTATCTCCCAAAGGAAGGATCTGCTTAACTGAATATACCTTGAGTTGGAGATCCATTTGTTCACTAAGGGCATAGCCTGCCATCAGTTCAATTCCTTTCATGTTTGTCAGTCTGCCATCAGGAGATCCCTGAGAACTATAGTCCCATCGCGCCCAGTCATTTTGGGCCAGAAAGTCAACGGCTGCAAACCTTTCTAAATAGGCATAAATCACATGTCCTTTCCATTTTCCTTTTTGTGTTAGTTCACCAAAGCTTAGTTGGGCTGTGACCCCTGTCTTTTGATCTCGCAAGGGTTCAGCTACAGGACCAATGTCCCCAAGGTCTTCCAGATTCCTGTAAAAATCCGCGCCTAAAATGACAAGGGGGCTATTACCGAGTCTGAATTGCCCCCCAAAATGAAGAATGGTATAGTCCAGGGTAAACGTATCATTCCCATCGGGGATGTTAGGTACTTCATTGAAAAAGTAAAAAGATGGATAGATCGAAATAGCTTTGTCATTAGTATATGTGACAAGCTGTATTCCCTGGAAATAACTATCCGCACTAAAGCTGCGATTGTCGGATCGGATGATAAAATGTCCGGCATGTATATCCAGGCCGTCAAGGAAACTCTTATTCAATCTAAAGGATTGGGATACAGAAATCCCCTCTGGGAAGACATTATCGCTCCAGAACAATTCATTTTGCTTTTTGAACGGGAAGGTATTTTTGCCCACCCAGGCCGTAAAAGAATTGATTTGAAATTGTGCGAAAAGCATTTCCAGGCCAAGAGGAAGTGTATTGAATTCGGCAAAGTTATCTCCTAAAGTCAGCTGCGGGTCCTGTTGTTTTTTAGGATTCCCAGTGCGCAATCGTGCACCTACAACAACATTCTCAATACCTGTATAATTCAAACCGATCCGGCCCCTGTAACGTAAACGGGACCTGTCTTCACGGAAAGTTCCGTCGCTTTTCAGAGAATTCCAGTCATGTTCAACACGAAAGCGGAAATCCCCATAGAAATTAAGATCATTGGCTTGATCTTCCTGAGCATTTAAAGGAAAACCGGTTGATATTACTAGTAACACAATGAGGATAAATAAGTTTAAATGAAGGGACTGTGTCATAGGGAGGATTGGATTTCCGGCTAAAGTATGGGAGCAGGATTTGGATATCTATGACAATTATCAGCCGGTGAAAAACTACTGTATTAATACAAGAAGTCATCATAATAAGAAATCTACCGAATAATCGTATCGGGCCCGGAACCGTGTGGTTCAACTATTTCGACCTATACAATACAGAATGGTTGATCTGAAGAGGTGCTTTAAAGAAGGGATCACTCCTCGAGAATGGATCTTAGTTTTTGCAAAGCCATCTCCCAGGATTCTTCAGCTTCTTCAAATCGACTCCTCCCGTTAGTTACACTGGCGAAATCTCCCTGTAAGATATGCAATGTAGTTGTTCCATTTTCCTCAGATAAATGATATTCGCCAGTGAGGTAATTTTCCGGAATATCGGCCTGGTCTCCATGTGGATTAAAGGTTGTTATGGATAGCAGTTTTTCAGGTTCGAACTTTACTACTTTCCCGATCACATAGTCTACCCCGTCTGAAAAACCTCGCCAAATCAGCGAATTGCCCTCTTTCCAATCCGTGATTGGGACACAACCAAACATATATTGCCGGGTTATTTCAGGGTTTATCAAAGCATCCCAAACCTTAGATCTTGACGCTTTTATATCAATGGAAAATCTAAAGATCAAATCACCTTCCACCTGTTTTTTTTTGAAGATTGGTTCATAAAAGATACAGATTTATCATGGACCTTTCAAACTGTGCCGGTGATCTGCATTCCACGAGATTTTCATTACATTGTGTCCAAAGAAACCAAGCGATGAAAAACACCGGCATAAAGCTCTCCCTTTATATCAACTACTTTGTTTTTGCCATCCTGTTAAACAGTGTTGGAATAGTCATTTTAAAATCCATCAACAACTACGGTGTCGATGAGGTCCAGGCAAGTACTTTAGAACTTTTTAAGGATCTACCCATAGCCATCATATCTTTTCTGATCGCTTCCTTTTTGCCCAGGATTGGGTATAAAAAATCCATGTTGGCAGGATTGGCAATAGTAACAGCCGCTTGCATTTATATGTATTTCGGCAATTCATTTTCATCGGCCCAATTCCTTTTTATGTGTGTTGGGATTTCTTTTGCCCTTATCAAGGTTTCTGTGTATTCTGTGATCGGATTAGTAACAGATGGTGAGAAGGCACATAATAGTATGATGAGCAGTATTGAAGGTGTCTTTATGTTCGGAATAGCACTAGCCTATTTTCTCTTTCCTGCTTTTAATACAGAAGGTTCAGAAGATGCCTGGCTTAGGGTCTATTTCTTATTAGCTGCACTCTCCGCACTTTCCTTCCTTTTCTTATTCTTTACCAAGTTCGATGAAGGACATGAGATTCCGGGAACCAACCTGGCAGACGATATGCGACAGATGTTTAAATTATTATCTCGAATCC
>JAOTYW010000266.1 GCA_029861705.1 Flavobacteriaceae bacterium | reverse complement strand
CCAGAGTGTCAAATTGAGATTGCAATAGGGCAGGAGGCATATAATGACCGGCTCTTTTATTCATCCGCTTCAGGATTAAATCATAGGAACCATTCAAAATAACCCATTGACATAGATCTTCGAGATTATCCGCTAGTATCTGTCGGTAAACTTCTTTGAGGGCAGAACAGGCAATCACAGCACCAGCACTACTATGGTTCAAAGCAATTTTGTTTAATATTTGCAGCCATTCTGTTCTGTCTGAATCATCCAGTGCTTGCCCGGAACTCATTTTGGTTACATTAGATTCAGGATGATAGTCATCGCCATCAATAAAAGGCACCTTTAAGGCATCGGCAAGACTGCGCCCCAGGGTACTTTTTCCGGATCCGGACACACCCATAACAAAAATGATCTTTGCTGCCTTAGTATTCATGTCTCTTTTGGATCAATATCTCAATTTGATTAATAAAATCGGATTCAGGGGTATTCCAGGGGATCCAATGGATTTCAGCCATCTTTCGAAACCAGGTGCCTTGTCTTTTCGCAAATCTACGAGTGTTCTTTTTGATCTCTTCTACTGAATCCTCCAGGGAAAGAGTACCATCTAAATATTTAAATAACTCAGTATAACCAACTGTATGTAAGGCATTTATGTTTTGATGCTTTTTCAATGCCTTGACCTCATCCAGCAAGCCTGCTGCCATCATATTATCTACTCTTTGGTTAATGCGGGAGTAGAGTAATTCCCTGTCCATTTCCAGGCCGATCAGACTAATATCATACGTATGGCTAACCTTTTTCTTCCCCAGATAGCTGCTATATGGTCTATTGCTGCCAAGACTTACTTCTAATGCGCGAATAACTCTATGCGGATTTTTCAGGTCTACTTGCTCATAATAGTCAGGATCTTCTTTTTCAAGCATTTGTTGTAATTCGCTTAATCCATGAATCTCGAATATAGCATTGAGATCTTCACGAATTTTAGGGTCTATTTCAGGGAACTCATCCAGACCAAATAACAAACCTTGAACATAAAGTCCGCTCCCCCCGGCCATGATAACAATTTCATTTTGTTCAAATAGTTTTTCGAGTGTTGCCTCAGCTTCTTTTACATATTCCCCTACGGAGTATGTATCGGTGATACTCCTATGTTGAATTAAATGATGCGGGACTTGCTTAAGTTCGTTATTGGTGGGTACGGCCGTTCCTATACTCATTTCCTTATACACCTGGCGTGAATCTGCCGACACAACTTCTGTTTGATAATGTTTAGCCAGGCGAATAGCCCATTGGGTTTTACCAACAGCTGTTGGCCCCACGAGTACGATTAATTGAGAGCGCGGCATGAGTATTATACAAGGTTACAACCGCACTTATGGCAAAATATCGCATCCGGTTCCCGGATCTCAGCCCTGCATTCTTTACAATGGTGATCGTCTACTTTTGACCGCCTGTTAACGTCATTGGAATCTTTTGCGAATTCAGCTGTGACAATACCAGTAGGTACTGCAATGATCCCATATCCGATAATCATAACAATGGAAGCAATGAATTGGCCTAGTCCTGTTTCCGGCGAGATGTCCCCATACCCAACAGTAGTCAGGGTTACGATGGTCCAATAAACACTGTGAGGGATGCTATTAAATCCATGCTCAGGTCCTTCTATCAGATACATCAGTGTCCCAAGGAGTACAGAAACGATCAGTAGGAAGAAAACAAATATTAAAATCTTTGTCCGACTGGATTTCAACGCACGCACCAACTTATTGGATTCCCCGACATACCGAACGAGCTTTAGAATACGGAAGACACGCAACAGCCTTAGCGCTCTTAAAGCTGTGAAGTATTGTGAACCTACCAGGAAGAGTGATAGGTATTTTGGGATAGTACTTAGCAGATCAACTATGCCAAAAAAACTTAAGACATATTTTTTGGGCCTTTTTGCTATAATAATACGGGTAAGATATTCGATCGAAAAGAGAATAGTTACTACCCATTCTGAGATATTGAGAAAATCGTGATATCGGGAATTAATACGTGGGACACTTTCCAGCATCACAATGATCACAGAAAAGAGGATGAGTACAAGCAGCGCAATATCAAAAAGCTTGCCCATAGGGGTGTGGGTGCCTTCAATGATCTCATAGAGCTTGGCCCTCCATCCCTGATGTTTTCGATCAGAATTCAAGACGTTAAATTTATTTCCAAAATTTGATAGCTTTCCTTTATGGCCATAAAAGAGGCAATTAGCCGAAGGTGATCTTCTGTGCCTTTCACTTGTGATATCACCGATTCTAAGATATGAATATTATTGATTTGGTGGTTCAAATTTGCATATCCAAATCCCTTGTATTCTCCATTTTTTATAAGAACTACACTTTTTTCACCCTCTTGGCGCCCTTTGTCAATAATGGCAAATGTTTTTCCATTCCATTCCTGAAGCAAATCCTGATAATTGGAGCCATTCGTTGAAAAACTGGGTGTGTCTGTCAAATAATCCGGACTAACCCTATCCAGTTCTTCCAGCCATTTAAGTTGTGCGATCATCAGGTTCCCTGTACAATCAAAGCTAACTTTGCGGGTGTCTTTTCTCAATTTGCGACTGATCTCTACTTCCCCGGCTAAATGCCGACTCACATCTTTCAGAAGGTTTTTTGAATACCCTATATAAATAATATGCCCATATTTATTATGAAGATAAAATACGCCCGTATCTGTAGGCACATCCCTAATGAGATCGACATGGCGTTGGGATAGTTCTCCATTAGCAGCATCCCTCATCGTTTCTAAGATGATAGACTTGTCATGATCTTTATCCAGTAAAATGCGAAACAAACTGAGCGTTGCGAGTGCATCTCCATTGGCCCGGTGTGCATTAGCGATAGGGATACCCAGAAATTTTGAAAGCTTGCCCAGGTTATATGATTCAGCTTCAGGCAATAAGCTTTTGGCCAGATCGATTGTGCACAAGGTTTTGCGTTCAAATTCAAATCCCAAGCGCCTGAATTCTGTGCGAAGGATTCGATAATCAAATTGAGCGT
>JAOTYW010000265.1 GCA_029861705.1 Flavobacteriaceae bacterium | reverse complement strand
CTTTCTCTCAGGATATCCATTTTGTCTTCTCTTATTTCAGACAGGGTAATTAATGGGTGTTGGTGGATCATGACATTCTGATTTTTAGAATAATATGCATTATTTATGTGTGCGGTTGATCGGCATACATCGGATCCTATTTGAAGAAAGCAAATTATTTGAGGGAAGTATGCATTCCTTATTCATTAGAGCCAATAAGACACCGATTAAATATAGGAATAAATCATGAACCCAGTAATATTTTATCAGTGTCCTTGAATACAAAGGCCAGGTTTGAATTGGAGTTTAGCGAGATGTCTGTATGACCAAAGGGAACATTCTTCCAGGGAAGAATTAGCAAAGACCTAATAAAATTTATGTCGGGCATTTCTTCAACGCTATTGGCAGGTCTCCAACCTCTCAGTAGAAATAAAGAGGGGCAATACGAATACTTTGCTTTTCGGTCCAGTAAACTTCTCTTATCTTTAAACTATGTACAATTTAACCGGTAATCAGATATTGGTCACCGGGGCTTCTAAAGGTATGGAAGGGAACTATGCAGCGGTCAGTTGAATCATGCAACGGGCACCATAGATATCAATGCGGGTAGTCATATTCGATGATCGGCAGGCATAATATAGACCAGGAGTGTCAGGAAACTCAGACTATTCTGAAAAATTCATAATAATATGGGTTAACTTGTTAACCATAAGTTTAGTAAATTTAAGTACCTGCAGTTTTTGTCAAGAATTGAATGAAGGAATTAATAAAACAGCTTAAAGGACTTCCTAAGGCCGATGTACATAATCACCTGCACCTAAGTGGAGCTGTTGAAATGCTCAATGCGCATTATTCTGATATTCGTTTTAAACCTCCGAAATATTATGATGGCTTTGATGGGATGATGCATTTTATCATACAGCATGTAAACACCTTAATGCGATCTTCTGATGATGTGATCACACTGATGGATATTGGTATTCGCTCGAGTATTGCGGACAATGTAACCCATTTGGAAGCCAGTGTGGATATGGGTTTGGCCAAATATTTTGATAATTCCCTGGAAGCATTGATCAAGGCCGTTGGTGAACTAAAAGAAAAGTACAAACCGGAAATTGATTTCAGACCTGAGATTGGCATAAAAAAAACTTCTGAATTAGATGAGGTTTATCGGGATGGCATGTTTTGTATTGAAAGTGCAGTAATTGATGGAATTGATCTGTATGGGAAAGAATCGGACCAGGATCTAAGTGGGTTTAAAGAGCTTTTTCAGGAAGCAAGGGCTAATTCTATAAAGACAAAAATTCATATAGGAGAGTTTTCTGATGCACTGTCTATGGTACGAGCCATAGAGACGCTTGCTCCTGATGAGATTCAGCATGGTATAAATGCCGCGGATTCTGAAGAAGCAATTGAACTGATCCTGGATCGCAAGATCAGGCTGAACATTTGTCCCCATAGCAATGTAGCACTTAGAGCAGTAAGCAGCCTGGAGGAACACCCTATCCGGAAGCTTTACGAAGCAGGAGTTAACATTACCATCAATACAGATGATCTACTTCTTTTTAATTCAACAATAACAGACCAGTTTGCAGATCTGATCCAGCAGGGCATGTTTACGTTTGAGGAGATAGACGAGATCCGACAAAATGCACTGCAGGGCTTGTAAACAAGCTCGGCACTAAGCGGGGCTTGCACAACTAAATAGTAATCAAAACCACAACGGGATTATAGAAGTTTCCATAATTCGGTTTATTTAGTTTAATTTTATAACAAACAACAGAAATCGTGGGAAGTAAATATTTTGGTAACAAACACGACAAGAATACTCCACATAAGAAGACGAAACGTACAGTAGGTAAAAATGCTGGCGGAAAAAAAGCAGGAGCCGGTGTGCGTAAAGTAGGTAGAGGCAACTAATGAAGCTTATTTGTTTCACATTACCAACGCTCTGCATGCGGCCATATTGATATCTATCTATTCTAAAGCCTGCCTGACATCCTTCTGTATATAAAAGGTTTTTAGTAGGAATTGTTTATTTCATTGAGCCCCTTGTGCAGCGTGCTTTCTTTCCTCCTCTTGCTGCTCACGAGACATATCTTCCAGACTTCTGCCTTTGGTTTCTTTAACAAACGATTTGACAAAGAAATATGCCACCAAGCCAAAGAGTGCATAAACTCCATAGGAAACACCGAGTCCTAAATATGTCAGCATAATGGGGAAAGTCATGGTTATAGTAAAGTTGGATCCCCACTGGGCTATTCCGCAAACAGCCAGTGCAGCTCCTCTATATTGATTTGGAAACATTTCTCCTAGCATAACCCACATTACCGGACCCCATGAGGCTGCAAAAAAGGCGATGTAGGCATTAGCCGCTACTAGTGCATAGGTGCCGTTATTTCCTTCTAAAATAAGATTATTTGCACTATCCAGGGTTGCCGTTCCGAAAAGATAGGCAAGTACTCCTAGCATTACCGCCTGCCCGATCGAACCCACTAACAATAAAGGTTTTCTGCCTACTTTATCTATCAGAACAATAGCGACAATAGTGAAAAATATATTAACACTTCCACTAATGACATTGGTAAGTAAGGCATCGGCCTCTGTAAATCCTGCGGCTTGCCAGAGTGTAGCACCATAATAAAAAATCACATTAATACCCGTAAACTGTTGAAGTACGGCAATTCCGACACCAACCCAAACTAATGGATGAATTTTGCCGGTATATTTACTGACGATGTCCCTGAGTTTAGGGCGGCTATCCTCTCTTACCGTTGATTTTATATCCGCCACCTTGGCAGTGGCTTCTGTGGCATTGCTAATTGAAGAAAGTACTTTGAGCGCTTTTTCGGATTGGTTTGAAGCCACTAAATACCTTGGTGATTCAGGGATGAAAAACAGTACAATTACGAATATAGATGCCGGCAGTATTTCCGCCCAAAACATCCATGACCAGGTTTGAAATCCCATCCAAAGCTCCTCTTCAGCACCCCCGGAAAGACCAACAAGTGAATAATTACTCATAAATGCCACAAACAGGCCAAT
>JAOTYW010000075.1 GCA_029861705.1 Flavobacteriaceae bacterium | reverse complement strand
CAATATCGGGATTGGCAAGTAATAA
The DNA here is from genome assembly GCA_029861705.1 of Flavobacteriaceae bacterium. Taxonomy (GTDB): domain Bacteria; phylum Bacteroidota; class Bacteroidia; order Flavobacteriales; family Flavobacteriaceae; genus HDS-28. Next base: position 11,332 of record JAOTYW010000075.1, on the reverse strand, counting down.
TAGTCCGATAATAATTAAAACGCCCTGCCATTTCTGTATGCGCTTTTCTTTCATCAGTCCAATTGCCTGAAGAATGCCGCCAATGATCAGTGCAAATAGCAACCACACGATGAAGAGGAATCCTTTTTTAGAAACAATGACTTCTAAATAAGGGGTGAAATTCGCAAATTGTTCTTCAGGCAGGGTGTCAAAAGCCGACATGGTCAAGCAAAGAGCCCCTTTATCCACGGCTAAAATAAATGCGCCAAATACACCCAGTACGCAACCCCAAAACCCATATTTTTTACCTTTCCCTTGTAATACATTCATAGTGCCGATGAAATAAATGATGATCACGGGAACAGCAAAAGTGACGATCAAATGACCAATGTGATACATGGGATTATTATGAAACCTGCTTACAAGTTGCTCTACAGTATGGAGTGGTTCCATTGCCAATAAATTGGGATGGGTGACAAATCCAATAAAGAGCATCAAAGGATATACAATGATGGAAAGGGCATATCCCTTTTGTTTGAGGGTTTCTATATTCATGCTAATAAGTTAATACATTCATGCAGCCAATAGTCTTCATGATCCTAATGCGGCAAGAGAGGATTTTTGATAAAATTCCGGCGATCCAAAGGTCTTTTTAGTTCTTTCATTAGTATATGTTGACTGTTGACTGCAGGTGTTATTATGGGGGGAAGTCTACAAATTACGAAATATTGTGGATTGCATGTAACCCCTGATGTCCAAAGGTGACAGATATCATTTCGCATCTGTCAATTGCATAATACCTTTAAAAGAACCACAACACGAAATACCATGAAAGGCGCTATTTTTTACTCGAGCAAATATGGCAGTACGGCACAATATGCCAGCTGGACCGCTGAGGCGACCGGTCTGCCTGTTTTTGATGCAATTGACGGGAATGAAGATCCGTCTAACTATGATTTCCTGGTCCTTGGAAGTCCGATTATCTACTTTAGGCTTTCTATACGCAAGTGGCTAAAAAAGCATTGGACTGAAATTAGGCAGAAGCCTATTTTGTTCTATTCTGTATCCGGGTCTGCTGCAGGGAAGAAGCTGGATAACTGGATATCGAAAAGTTTACCGCAAGAAGCTATTTCCAAAATGTATTTCGTGAATTTGATGGGGCGTCAGATCCCGGAAGAGCTTACTTTATTTGACGGGACTATGCTTCAGATCGCAGGTTTCTTTAACCCCGACCGGGAGGCAGGAAGGCAAGAGTCCAAAGGTTTTGACTTTATGGACAAAAGTAGCATTGAGCCCATTGTCCAATGGGTGCATGAGATCGAAGCTAAGATAGAAGTGGCATAGCATTAATAGTGATTACAAACAACGGATCAAGATTTGGCCAGGGCCTCGATGAGGTCTTCACATCCTCCATTGTTAATATATTCAGCATGCTCATTTATAGTTTCGAATTGCTTCCCTGTGATCTTTTGACAGCTCATTTCTGAACCGTTCAGTTCTTTAAAGCTGTTAAGGACATTCTCCGTGACTTTGTTTTTGTTGTAAGGCGGTAATTTACCGGGGTTTTCCCTGCACCAATTCAAGGTTTTCATCCAAATAGCTGCACTTAGTGCGCCACATCCATGACCGCTTAACCCTAGTCCGCCTGCAAATCCGGAGACCATCAATTGCTCTTCTTCACTACCGCCCATTCTTCTGACTACTTCAGAAGCGCAGCTGACGGGTTTTTGTGTTAGTTCAATATGTTCCTCTAAGCCTTCTTTACCTGATTGTATTGCTTCAGGCGCCCAATCTTCCGCAAGATTCATGCATTTACTGTTTTCCATTCCCTGGATAGTTGTAGTAAGCATCAAGCGTACTATGCCTATAACATTACTCAAACTATACCCAAGAATTTCTTTACAATTAACGGTGTCAGATCTATTTTCAAAGGACTCTACCAGGTGCTGTGTTGCCGTCACAGCAACGGCAACAGCCAGATCTTTAACCTTGTGTCTGCGGTATGATTCGGCCCCAACAGCCAAAGCAGCTCCCCAGATCATACCGCATTGCTGACCTTGGTTCATTATGCCTCCTGCCAAAGGATTTAAGGCAACTTCGGCGAGCACATCGGGGTGTCCGAATTCCCGGTTAAGAATATGGGCGAAAGTGTGCGAACAGGCACCACATTCCCTAAATACCTTTTTGGTTTCCTGTGTTTTGCTTTGTGGTGTTTCCATCTGGCTTCTTATTACTTTGTTAAAGAGAAATAATACTAAAAGCAAGGGTAAACATCTATGATATTAATCAGTGGCTGGCAATACGTATTAATGTGGCATAACCTTCGCTTCGCTTTCTGAAAATGTTTTCCTTATGTAGCCCTGAGCGACATGTAATGGCCGCAATTCATTTTTCTTTTTAAAAGAGTGCTTTTGCATGCGCTTTAGAATGTTCTTCAGCACTTTTATGGCAAGGATGATCTTTGGGCCTTTATTGAGCATGACACATTCTGCCTTGACAGACAAAGCTGCATCACTGATCTCAGCTCGGGTAGGTATGCCTTTTTTTGCGAGGTTTTCCAGGACCTGGGTTGCCCAGATCACCGGGATATGTGCTGCTTCACATATCCAAAGGATCTGGTTTTGTACTTCTGAGATCCTTTCAAATCCTACTTCAACCGCCAAGTCGCCCCGAGCGATCATTATCCCGATCTTGTTGCGGCGCATGCCTTCCAGGATAATGTCCGGCAGATTTTCAAAAGCGTCTCTTGTTTCTATTTTAAAAACAACACCTAATTCCTGAGCCTCGTATTTGTCCAGTTCCTGATATAATTTTTTGACATCGGAACCGGTTCTGACAAAGGAATAGCCCACGATGTCTGCATTTGCACAGACGAAGGCGAGATTTTGTTTGTCTTTTTCTGTCAAAGCAGGCAGGGAAAGTCGTGTATTGGGTACGTTGATCCCTTTAAGTGAGCCAATTTTTGATTTATAACTTTCATGGATCACCAATTCAAGGTCATCTGTTTGCTTTGCGATCACTTTTGCCTGTATCGTTCCGTCATCAAAGTAGACGGCATCTCCAATCTTAGCATCATCAATCAATTCCTCCAGGGTTACGCCTATCTTCACTGTTTTATACGGCAACTCTTCCTGTTTATCGACGGGATCCAACTCTCTTCCGTTGGATTTTGCCAGGATGATATGGTCGCCTTTTTTGATAGCTATGGCATTCTTTTTTTCTCCATTGCTATCTATTATTTCGATGGGTGATGTCCTGATCTTGGGCCCTGCCAGATCCATGTAGATCTTAATTCGTTTTCCTGTTTCATCACTGACCTCCCTGATCAATTTTACCATTTTCTTCCATAGATCCGGATCTCCTTTTCCTAAATTTATCCTGGCTATCTGCATCCCCGCTTTTACCATTTTCTTTAGGAGGCTTCTATTCTCTGCTGCCTCATCAGGCAACGTTACCATGATCTCCGTAAATTTTTCCTTTTTAGTTTTGCTGAAAAGGCGGTAGGAGTGTTTCTTGAGTAATTTTCTGCTTTCAGTGTACCCAATGCTCTCCACATCGGAATATAATTCAAAAGGAGTGCCTTTGATGAGGTTTAAATTCCGGATAACATTGCTCAGGTCGCTATAAACATACCCTTCTCCGGACCGGAGCGAGGACACTCCCAGGTCGGACAAGGAATTATGATATTTCCGAAGGTCGTACGAACGTAAGATCAGGTAGCGTATTAAATTCTTAGCACTCGCTTTGTAATCGGGATGCACCTTTTGAGTGAGTGAATTTATGACATCCTCGCTGGCCGTAATTTCAGCGAGTATTTCAGAGAGCTCCTTTACTAGTTTTTCAATTTTCATTTACTGGCGTGATAACTTAACAAATTCCAAGCCTTCAATACAGTATATTTTTGAGGTATCAAAGATCAGTACGGTTTCTGTCTTTCCTTCATCAGTTTCAGAAAGTGTTTTAGGCATTAGCCTGGCGATGGAACCATTCAGGTTTACAGTGTATTCCTCATCAAAATCCTTTGCTGATTTGGAAGAGAAAGTGAGCACATCGCCCTCACTTAGCCAAGTTCCTTCTTCTTGTTGCTGTACCACTTCGGAAGCACTGCTGCGTTCCGTCGTATACGTATTCAATTCATAGCTGCCTTCTTCCTGGAGAGACAATTTATATTCAATTTGATGGCTGTCACATTCCCATTTTAAATAATAATCGCCTGCAACATCCATTGTTTGGGCAAAGATCACTGGGCTCATGAAAAGAAGTAAGAGGGTTAAATGATTTCTCATGACGTTAGATTTAAAATTTATTACGCTACTACAAGAAATCAAAGTATAAAAGACTGCAGAAAGTACCTATGATATAAATCAGTACAGCCAAATAATCAGGAAGAATGTTTAAGGCATGTAAGGCAGTCGCCAGGGAGGTATTATTAATAGGTAGGGGTATACTCCATACAAATTTTACTCTTCGCGTAAAAGAAATTTTGGTGCCCTGCGATACTGTGTTGCACGCTCGTAAGCATAGGCTATTTCGATCAAGACCGGTTCACTCCAGGCTTTTCCAAAAAAGGAGATCCCGACGGGTAATTCCCCAATAAAGCCCATAGGTACTGTAATATTCGGGTATCCGGCTCGAGCAGCAGGGGAGGAGCTACCTAAATGGAAGCTGTCCCCGTTCACCCAATCTGTTTTCCAGGCAGGGGATCCTGTGGGCGCGATTATGGCGTCCAGGTCGTGGGCAGACATTACCCGATCGATCCCTTCTTCTCTGCTCCCTTTTAACATAGTAGCCAGCGCTTCCTTGTATTCAGGGGAAGAGAGGTCCCCTTTTTCCTGAGCCATTTCCAGATATTGCTGACCAAAATGTTCTAATTCTATGGAATCTCTTTTGTTGAATTCGATCAATTCCGCCACATTCCTGATCGGTGTATCAGCTCCGAGCGATTGGAAATATGTATTCAAACCGTCCTTGTATTCATACAACATGATCTCAAAGGAGTTCCTGCCCACATTTGGTTCAGTTATCTTGTCGATCTCCACGATCTCTGCCCCTTTACTTTTGATCAATTCAACAGCCTGGTACATCAAGGTGTCTACTTTGTAATTACGTCCGATAGGACCTTTAAAAAATCCGATCCGTTTTCCTTTAAGTCCGTCTTCCTTCAGAAATTGGGTATAGTCTTTTAAAAATTTACCCTCGCTTGCCAGGGTTTTAGAATCTGTTGAATCAATTCCTGTCATTGTTCCCAAACAAATTGCTGCATCACGAACTGTTCGCGCCATGGGTCCAGGCGTATCCTGGGTAAAGGAGATGGGGATGATCCCGGAGCGCGATAGGAGCCCGACCGTAGGCTTGATCCCAACAACGCCATTAGCGGTAGAAGGGCATACAATAGAACCATTGGTTTCTGTTCCGATAGCAAGCAATGTAAGATTGGCTGATACAGCTGCGGCAGAACCTGAGCTGGAACCGCAGGGATTCCGGTCCAGCACATATGGATTATTTGTCTGGCCTCCTAATCCACTCCAGCCACTGGTAGACATCCGACCTCTGAAATTGGCCCATTCACTGAGGTTAGCTTTTCCAAGAATGACGGCCCCGGCCTCGCGTAACTTTTGAGCGATAAAACTGTCTTTAAGCGGATAAGAGTTCGCCATGGCCCTGGATCCTGCTGTTGTGGGCATCTTATCATGGGTGTCGATATTATCTTTTAATACCATGGGTATGCCATGCAGCGGCCCCCGGATCTGTCCCTCCTGCATCTCCTGGTCCAGAGATTTTGCAATTTCCAGCGCATCGGGATTGATCTGAATAATGGAATTTACGGCAGGACCATTTACATCAATAGCATCGATGCGATCCAGGTGTGCCTGTACAACTTCTTCGATGGTAAAATGACCACTTGTATATCCTTCTTGAAACTGTCCAATAGTGTATTCCAAATATGGGAATTCTGTTGCCTCTGTGGTATCAGTTACTTCAGACTTTGTTTCACAGGCTGTATTCAGCAAAACAACCAAAGCAATTAATAGCCTATATAATGTGTTGATTTTCATTACCGTTTAGAATACACCTTCGTTTTCAATTGAGATTTTCTTTAAAAAAGGCAATGGTTCGTTCCCAGGCCAGGTCTGCTGCTTCTTTGTCAAATCTGGGTGTAGAATTGTTGTGGAAACCGTGTTTTACATCTGGATAGAAATGCGCCGTATAGTCAATACCATTTTCTTTTAAGACCTTTTCATAGTCTGGCCATCCGGCATTTACACGCTCATCAAGGCCAGCGTATTGCAGTAAGAGCGGGGCTTTTATATTGGCCGTTTCTTCTGCAGAAGGCTGACCCCCATAAAAAGGTACTGCAGCCCCCAGATCCGGGAGTCTTGTTGCCATCATATTAGAAATCCATCCGCCAAAACAAAACCCTACTACGCCAATTTTTCCGCTACAGCCTTCATGGGATTTCAGGTAATCAAAGGCCGCAATAAAATCTTCCAGCATTTCGCCCCGATCCCTTGTTCGTTGCATAGTCCGGCCCTCATCATCGTTTCCAGGATAGCCTCCTAATGGCCACAAGGCATCAGGTGCCAGGGAGATAAAGCCTTCCAATGCAGCTCTTCTGCCTACGTCTTCTATATAGGGATTTAGTCCCCTGTTTTCATGGACTACAACAATGCCCGGTAATTTGGTAGCAGCATTAATGGGTTGGGATAAAAGGCCGCGGATCTCTCCGCCTCCTTTGGGCGAGTTGTAGGTGATATATTCAGAATTGATTCTCGGATCATCCTGTTTTATCAAAATAGTATCCTTATAGTTGGGCATTAGGAAACTCATGAGCGAAGGCACTGTAAGGCCCCCAATGGCATAGAGGGATAACTTGTCAATAAATTGCCTTCTATCAAGTTTGTTATGTGCATAGGCATCATAGAGGTCAAATACTTCCGGGTTGATGTCCTTTTTGCTTATTTTTTTCATTGTTCAATAATTTTTGTTGCGAATAAGGCTTTTGGAGGATTATCAAGATACAAAATCTAAGTCCGCATGGCCGGGCTGTATTTTCAACCCTTTTCTTCAGGTTGGTCCCACTGCCATTACCCCTTACCATATCTATACATAATTAGCAAGTTCAAGGTCAATTTGATCAATTAACTGAATAACTTCCAATTTGGTTGATTTAATAGGTTCATCGATCAGCCATTTCATTATTCTTTTCCCCCTCGAGAGAGAGAGGCTAGGAGCGGGTTTGATTTTTCACTAACCAACTACGTTACTTTCTTTTAATTCACCACTAAAACCCGATGGGGATCATAAAAAATCGTTGTGGTAACCCAAGGTAATTTGCCTTTAATCTATTGGTGGTTGAAGGGCCATTATCCAACATTTTCAAAATATAAAGTAAAAGTAAATAATTGGACTATGGCCTCTAATTAGTTGTATCTTCAACCCATAACCATAACATCATTATTATGAGAAAATTAATTAGAATTATTGGAGTATTTGCCCTTGCCACTTCTGTTTTTGCAGCCTGCTCCCCGGTAGAAGAAAAAGCAGCCCTTGATATGGATCAAATAACGGCTGAAATTCAAGCCATGGAGGATGCCTATGCAGCTGGTGAAAAAGCTAAAGACGCTGATGCTGTAGCGGCCTATTACAGCGACGATGCCATAAGCTATTCCCGAAATACAGAACCGCGATCAGGTAGGGCAGCTATCCGGGCTAATATAGCAGATGGTATTGCAAAAGATACTACAGGAAATTACAACGTATATAAAATTGTCGATTTATGGGCAGAAGGAGATTCTGCGGTTGAGATTGGTTCCTGGACGGAATTCAATCCTGATGGAGAAGAAGTGGAGCATGGAAATTATATGTCGTTTTTCCAAAAGCGAGACGGCAAATATATTTGTGTTCGTGATATGAGCACAACAACAAAGCCTGCAAAGTAACAACCGTAGTCTATTATTGCTTGTATTATAACAAACTGTAAATAGAGCGCAGTGGTTGAATGCCACTGCGCTTTATTCATTTATCACTTAGTTGTTTTTTATTTGTGGGTTAGTTACACCTACTAGCGGCTATCTCCCCTTAACATCATACTTCCTTTGCAAGTCTTCCCAGCTATTTTGCTGGATCTCCTTCATCAGACCGACATTGATCAGATCAAAAGCCGGATGCTTTTTTGGAAGCATAAAACTCTGGTAGTTTTCTTTTAGTGTGATCGGCAACAAGTTTACTTTCTCATTAAGAGCAAGCCTGTTGATATAATATTGCAAGATGGTCCGATCGTAAATCAGCACATCATTTTCCTTTTTAGCAAGGCTTCTGAGCGCAGGAATAGGGGATGCAAAAGTTTGATTGATCGGGATATCTTCCTGGAGTAAATAAATTTCGCTACTCGTAGCACCTACTGCGGATACATTTTCCACCAGACGAATATCTTCGGCGGTATTAATATCTGTTTGTAAACTGCCGATGGTGAGTGTGGAAGCGATGCCGGCCGTAAAACTGGAAATAATGATCACAGCTGTAAACATCCAGATAATAGCAATGGTCTTGCCTAAGTTCGACTTAGGCGCTTTATCGCCATAACCTACAGTTGTCATCGTTACAGCTGACCACCAAAGTCCATCGAATAAGCCTAATAAACCCGGACGGAATTGGAACTTGTTGTGATTGCGTTGGCAAGCCAGAGAAAAAATCCAAAAATAAAGATCACCAGGATGAGCAGTAAAATGATCTTTAAAAATGCAATTGAAAAAATATTGCTGACAAATACGCTGATCGTTGAGCGATTTAAGTAAGGGATAGCAACGCCAATACTGGAGATGAAAAATGGCTGCGTCATGTCAAATTTTTCTACTCTAAGGTCATTCACATCCATTGGATTAATAGTGAGGTCTATTTCCTGGTACTCTAATCTTTTTATAATACTGATAATGTCTGTATATTCCTCGTAACGGTAATTCAGATCAGAAGAGGCCGCAATATTTTCCCATAACTCAATACTCAAACCCTCAAAAGTATTGTCATCGGTTTGTATCACAAACGGAGGGCTGTGGTAGATGCCTACGACAAGTGTGTCTACTTGTGCAGCCACTTGCTGCCAGCATAGCGCCAGCAAGGAGAAGACCGTGTAAAAAAACTGCTGCCTCATGGCTATTTCTTTAATTTTTGATGAATGGAAAAGCTGATAAACTGTGCTAAAATTCTAAACATAATGAGATCGTTAGAATCAAAATCATTCTTCTTTAGGCTATAGGCACATAGTACGACGGGTTGATCGTTCTCTAATGTAAAAGGGATGAACATTAAGGAGTTAAAATGGTAAGCTGCCTTTTCCTGTATATAAATGCCATGCTCCTTATCAAAGTCATTGATAAAAACTTCCTCGTTGTTGGTCATCGCCCAGGCGGTTAAACTGACTTTTGGGTTAAAAGGTTTGCTCCTGAAAGTGAAACCACTCCTTTCCTGGTTAGAGTAGCCTCTGTGGACGATCTCATTCTTTTCCTTGAATGCGATCTCAAAAGCATCAATATCATCAGATTGTTTTACGGCTTTGCTCATGGCAGTGATTATATCATCCCAGGAGGCTTTTTTTGGTATTTCCTTAATGAATAATTCAAGGGTCTGAATATTGGAATTTGCATTGGCTAATTCTTCCTTTTGCACCTCAAATTCCTGAATCTTTTGGTGGAGTTGCGCCTCTTTATCCGCAAGTTTTTCATTTGAGTATTTCAATACTTTCTGTAATCTCCTAAAACGCTTCTGTACAAAAAATCGGAAGTAGTACCCAATTATTAGAAGTAATAGACCAAAGGAACCATACAGGACCCAGGATTGTAAATACCAAGGTAGAAAAATGGCTACCTTAATTTCCAAAGGTAAACTCCACTGAAAGCCTCCGGGTTGTCTAGCCCGGAGTTCCAGGAAGTGATTACCTAATTCCATTTGATCCAGTTTTAGCCTATTACTGGTTCCATTGGTTTCCCAAATCTGTTCTTCCAATGTGATCTCCCTATCTTCTTCAGACAGAATTCTGTACTCATACTGGACATTTCTAGCCGGAAAAGACAAATTAGTAAACTCGAATTGGGGTTCTTGATCCCTACGAAATCTAAATACCTGGTTAAAATCCTTGGTAAACGCTTCTCCGTGAATCGTAATATTTCTAATTCTAGGGGAATTAGAATAGGGGAGCGTTGAAGCAGAAATTCGGGAATAGACCAGACCTTCTGCTGTGCCGGCCCATAACCTTCCCTGGGCATCAGTAGTGATAGATCTATAAGCGCTTATGGATGCTGGCAATCCTTCCAGTTCGCCTAAAGCCGTAGAGGTTTTATCCTGGTGAAAGACTAAACCTTTCGTAGCAGTAGCGATCCAAATATTATTGTTGGAATAATGCGTCACGCCGCGTACCTCTTCCTGACCTAATATGTCATTTTTTATCAAACTTATATTTTCAGAATCATAGCGGAGGAGGCCATCTGTGGTAGCAAGCCAGACCACACCGCGATCATCAATGGTCAGATCGTGGGCTTCAAAATTCAGAATGGCCGTAAATGGCAAAGGAGGGCTAAGGTTTTCGAAGCGATCCAACTCAGGATCAAAGCGGTACAAATAACTTTCTTCACCGATACCTACGGCATAGATCTCACCTCGTGAACTTTCCTTGATCGCCAATACCCTGCTGGAAAATCCTTTAGTGTTGTCGTAGTATTTGATTTCCCCACTTGTATTTATCCGTGCAATGCCGACAATTGGTTTGTTCAATGGGGCCTGGCAGAACCATATGTTTCCTTTACTATCTGCAAAGAGATTGAAAATGGCTTCTCCCCGCTCATGGAAATCAAATCGCTTGACAAGCTGATCTTTATTGAACTTTAAAAGGGCAACCTTTGGGGTCACAGTACTCACCCATGTAAATCCTGCCTTGTCGTAGGCGACAGCATTAGATTGTAAATTATCATAGATTACTCTGGCGTTGAAGTCGTCCTTGTCAGGGCTAATTTCGTAGAGATAATTCATGGGCACCCAGACCTGCCCTTCTTTGCCAAGCGCAATGGCAATGGGATTGTTCATAGGTAAATTTTTAACCGTTTTAAAAAACCGCTGCTGGAGCAACCAGAGTCCGGTCTCTGAACCTATCCAGAGCATTTCCTTATCGCTTTTACTATCTGTGGTAGTATAGATCTCATAGATATGACCAAAATCCAATTCCTCAACGCGGTGGGCTTCATTGGCCCCGTAAATAATTTGAGGTGGACTGTCTATATCCGGGATCTTAAGTAATTTTCCTTTTCGGGTCCCAATGATGAATGCGTCCTTTTGATCGGCATGGATTGAAGTAACCAGATCACCG
>JAOTYW010000074.1 GCA_029861705.1 Flavobacteriaceae bacterium | reverse complement strand
GGACATTTCCAAGTCCCCGGAATCGCTCATGGATACCCTACTAAATGCAATTAATACGGCATAAAAAAAGCACCTTATAAAGGTGCTTATATTATTGATGCTGAATGCCTTATGCATCCATTTTGGTGACAAGTCTAAAACCTTCACCATGAATATTTAGAATAGCTACACTGTCATCTCTCTTAAGATATTTTCGAAGTTTGGCAATATATACATCCATACTTCGCGAGGTGAAGTAGTTATCATCTCTCCATATTTTAGTCAATGCCAATTCCCGGGGCATAAGATCATTCTCATGCAGGGCAAGCAAACGCAGCAATTCATTCTCCTTCGGTGAAAGTTTTATCGCTTCTTCATCCTTATACTTAAGGAATCTGAGTTTAGAATTCAAGTGAAAATTCCCTATCTGGAACTCAAATTGAGCACTTTCGGCCAGAGAGGTCGAAGACTTACGCTGAAGTATTGCCTTTAGTTTCATAAGGAGGACTTCTGAATCAAATGGTTTGTTCAGATAATCGTCTGCGCCTGCTTTGTAACCCTTGAGCACATCTTCCTTCATGGTTTTGGCCGTTAAAAAGATTATCGGCACACTGTCATTCTTATCCCGGATCTCACGGGCAAGGGTAAACCCGTCCTTATAAGGCATCATAACATCTAAAATACATACATCATAATTGTCTTTCTTGAATTTTTCAAACCCCTCCATTCCATTCTTGGCCAGAGTAACATCAAATTCATTCATAGACAAATAGTCTTTTAGAACGATCCCAAAATTAGGATCATCTTCAACTAATAGTATTTTCTTATTGATTGTTTCCATAATATTTATATTACAGGGAGCTTTATGATAAAAGTGCTGCCTTTTCCCTTCTCACTCTCGGCAAAAACTTCCCCTTGATGATCTTCTACAATTTTCTTTACATATGCAAGGCCTAGGCCATGCCCTTTTACGTTGTGAATATCTCCGGTATGTTCCCGGTAAAATTTCTCAAACACTTTTTTTAAAACAGCCTTACTCATTCCAGCACCTTGATCCTGGATCTTGATGATAATCATATTCTTAACCAGCTCAGTACTCACATCAATTTTGGGGGCTTCAGGTGAATATTTAACGGCATTGTCAAGGACGTTGACCAGCACGTTCTCCATATGGACATCATTAGCCAATACCTCAGACTGCTCTGCTTTCAAATTTTCATGAACATACCCGCCTTTATGCACGACCATCAGATCTATATGTGCAATGGCTTTACGAATTAGATCGTGAATATCAACCCTATCCTTACGGATATCCAATTGGTTCTTTTCCAATTTAGATATGCGCAGGACATTTTCAACCTGGGCATGCATGCGCTTGTTTTCATCGCGGATCATTTGCAAATAACGATGCACTTTTGATTCATCCCCAATCACTCCCGGGTTCTTTATAGCTTCCACTGCTAAATTTATGGTAGCAATAGGCGTTTTAAACTCATGCGTCATATTGTTAATGAAATCCGATTTGATCTCTGATATTTGCTTCTGTCGTATGAGTTGGTATATCGCACTGGCATATGCCACCAAAATGACGAATGTGAACAAGAGTGATAACAAAGCCATCCCTAAAATGGACCGCAATAAGAATTTTTTCTTTTTAGGAAAGGAAAGTAACAATGAGAAATTACTATTGCCTTCGCTATCCTTAAATATTGGGGCCTGGTATGAAGCAGCTTCACTATACTTGAAGCGTCTGGACCGCACTTTTGTAGGCAACCCCCTGCTATATATACCGTATTCGTAAATGATGGTAATATTCCTATTCTTAAATTCCTGATCGAGTAGTAATTCAATTTCACGATTAGAAATTCGCCTGTGAATAGGTTCTTTTTCAGCATATTCCCGATATACATCGTCAAATATGGCTTTATCAACAGAAGAAAGCCCGCCTACTTTTTGAAGTTTCTGGATTGGCGTCAGTTTATATCCTGAACCGTCAAGTCCGTACTCCTCCTTAAAAACAGTCTGGGTGCGCTTGCTGGTAAAATTACGTATGGTAGTAGTGTCATTACTACCGTTGTTGTCAAAGAACGTTGAGGCTATATTATAGTCTTCTTCCAGGATCCCATGTGAATAAAAAAGGATTTCATTTGAATTTAGATCTCTGTCAATAAAAAAAATGTTACTGAGTTGTGAGCTTTTTAACTCGCCGAGGCTGTCTTTAAGACTCAGGAATTTATCAGAGTAGTCCCGCATCTCACGGTTTTCTACTTTATCCGTCACCTTACTCAAGATCTCAGAGATGGTATTTGAAAATTGCTCCTCCTTATCCTCTATGGAGCTTTTGATCCAATAGAGTTGTACGGCAATGATGCCAACAAGAGAAAGGCTCATCAACACCACCAGAAGAACAAATATTCTCTTATTCATCTTTGCGTAAAATTATAAATTTAACATTTAGAGCCTCCGGGGTTTAACCTAACCTTAACAAAAATGTTAAAATCTCTCAGCCCTTTATTTATTTAGTATTGAAGCGTGTATGGCAAGTACTTGTTTTTGGGTCTCTTCCAGGTGAATATTTTCGATAATATGATCGGAGAGCGCTGTTTTTTCCGTGTCGCCCCATTGATTATCCATTCTGGCCAATACCTGTTCCCTTGTCTTGGAATCCCTTTTCATCACACGTTTAATACGTAATTCTTTAGGCGCCCAGACCAATATCATCTCATCTAATAATTTATACGCCCCTCCTTCAAATAATATGGCAGCTTCCTGTATGACATACGGTGCATCTTGCTTTTCTACCCATTCCTGAAATTCTCTGCGAACAGCTGGATGGACTATTGCATTAAGCCCCTCCAGGAGAGCGGCGTCGTTAAAAACTCTTTCCGCCAAAAATTCGCGGTTCAAAATGCCCTTTTGGTAAGCTTCATCACCAAACAGCTTTCTTATCTCCTTACGAAGTTGCTCACTATCATTCATCAGTCTTTTAGCTGCGCTATCTGAATTAAAAACAGGTATCCCCAGCCCCCTGAAATATTCGGCCACGGTAGACTTGCCACTGCCAATACCTCCTGTTAAACCAATGACCTTCATAATCGTCTTAAAATAAATTCCAACTGGGTATCCAATAATTGCGCACTGGGTATATCCCCCGGTTGTTCCTGTAAGCTCACCTGCAATAATTGTTCCTTTTGAATTGAGTTATAATCTGCCGTTACGGTAAAGTCATCAGCTGTCAGTGATTTAAGTCGGTCTAACTTAGCCCGACACAATACCTGGACCTGTTCTGGAAAGGTTTTGATCTCCATACCGTCAGGAACATTCACGATGGTAACAGGAACGCTGATCATTTTTTCTGAAAACTTATACACGGTTCCCGTAACTTCTACCTGTACCGGGTTCAATGTAGTATGCAAAAGCTTCTCAGGTAAGACCAAGGTTTCTTTAAAATTGAAATCCGTTGCAAGATCAAAGTGATCATTCGCCAATGTACGGATCTTAGCAATCGTATCGATCTCCTCCCGGGGTCCAACTAAGGTCACTTTTTCAGGCACTGCTTTAATGGAACCATCCAATAAATGATTCTGAGCAGCGGAATAACTACCCCTGATCTCAACGGGAACTTCTTTTTCGACAACAGCAATATATTCTACAAACAAGGTATCAATTCCTACATCCAGGAGTTGCATAGAACCAGCCAGTTGGTCTCTGATCTGTCCTTGAAAATCCACGTTTGGTACATAATAGGAGTTATTTCTATAGTTCATTTCGGACAGATCCAACTTAATAGCTTTCGGATTAATGGAATAGGATAAAAATGTAAACCCATTTCCTTTCAATCGTACCGGGATCTGATCGGGGGTGCTAGGTAGTATCCTGATACTGTCCGGCTGATTACTATAGCTAATCCAAAATGTACTCCGTTTTGTGTACTCTTCTGAAAGCTTGCTTACTAGGCGTAAGAAAAAGGCTAGTAACAGGAACAGCAGAAATATTTGCACCTTTCGTTGATTGAGGCTTTGACGGATCTTGTTGAACATTTCTAAAAAATTAGAAAAATAGTTGAGGAAAGGCAACTTGCGGATCCCTCTTTATAAAATTAACCAAGATTGTGGATTTAATAAAACCATAGCCGTAGCCCAGGAATTGCAGGATTGTAGTGAATGGACTTAGAAATGCCACTAGTAAATTCTTAGTCGTACTTAATGCGTGAAGGAAGACCAGGAACAGGTAACTACTATAGATAACAGCCATGGTCGTAGCCATTAATGACCATCCTAAAAGATAATATAAGCACAAATCTATAATTCCTGCGCAAAAAAGCGTAGGAAGCCAGTAGACGAATCGCTGACTCTCCGGATGCCACAAATTCAATATTGCCCGGACCAATCCAAACTTGTAAACTTGCCTGATAAAACTGCCCGCTTCAATTCTGCGCTTATGATATACCTTGGCTTCAGGAAATAATCTGCTTAGGTAGCCTAAATTCCATAATCGGAGAACCAGATCAGGATCTTCTCCAGGGTGGATTTTCTTAAATCCCCCTGACCGTAAAAATGCCTCACTGGATATGCCCATATTAAAGCTTCTGGGTTGAAACCGCGTCAGTGCTTTTTTTCCACCTCGTATCCCTCCTGTGGTAAGAGGAGAGGTTAGGGAATAGTTGATAGCACGTTGCAAGAGGGTGAACGACTTCTTATCCGTGTCCGGACCGCCAAAGCAATGAACATATTCCTCCTGCAAATATTTATCAACATTATCAAGATAATCTGGGGGAAGCACACAATCCGAATCAAGTATCAGGAAATAATCCCCAGCTGCTTTTTGCATACCTACATTTCGGGAGTCTCCAGGCCCAGTATTTTCTTTAAAAATATAGCGGATGTTGAGTTTGCCCTGGTAGGAATCAACCACTTCCTTAGACATGTCTTTTGAGCCATCCTCAACGACGACGACTTCAAAGGTGCGATCAAATGTTTGTACGCTAATACTTTCTAATAATTCTTGTATTTCACCCGGTCTATTGTACACAGGTATTATAAAAGAGAAATAGCACTGCATTAGGTTGTGTTAAATAAATAAACCGTCGGGTATTGCTTCTATGAACGACCTACCCAAATTGATCGATGATCTCCTGGCTAACACCAGTCGTGGAAAAACCTCCATCATGAAAGAGGTTTTGCATGGTCACTTTGCGAGTCAGGTCAGAAAACATACTCACTGTGTAATTGGCACAGTCGTCAGCCGTGGCATTCCCCAGCGGAGACATTTTCTCGGCATAGGCAATAAATCCTGAAAATCCTTTTACTCCTTGTCCTGCTGTCGTTGGTGTAGGAGATTGGGATATAGTATTTACGCGTACCTTCTTTTCTTTTCCAAAGTAATAACCGAAACTTCTGGCTACAGATTCAAGATATGCTTTATTATCAGCCATGTCATTATAATCAGGAAAGGTTCGTTGAGCGGCCATATAGGTAAGCGCCACGATGCTTCCCCATTCATTCATGGCATCGGCTTTATATAAGCTCTGCATCACCTTGTGGAACGATAAGGCTGATACATCCCAACCTTTTGTGGTGAAGTCATATTTTTCATCAGTATAGGCCCTGCCTTTACGCACATTCACTGACATGCCAATGGAGTGAAGGACAAAATCGAGCTTCCCTCCAAGGATCTCCATACTCTTGGTAATTAAATTATCCAAATCTTCCTCGCTGGTTGCATCGGCAGGGATGATCTCTGAATTCGTTTTTTTGGCCAGTTCATTGATCTTTCCCATACGCATGGCAATCGGGGCATTTGTAAGAACGAAGGTGCCGCCTTCTTCAAAAACTCTTTCTGCCGTTTTCCAAGCGATCGAATTTTCATCAAGGGCTCCAAAAATGATCCCCCTTTTTCCTGATAATAAATTATGGCTCATAAGCTGTATTTACCGTTGGTTAGAATGATTAAAACTGCCGCAAAGATATTTAAAATTGAACACTTGCAGCGATATCCATTCGGGAAATGGAAGGATCAGACACTATTAGTTCAGAAGTTGGCGAGCATGCGCGAGGGCCGAATCGGATAAAGATTTACCTCCGAGCATTTCTGCGAGCTCAACAATACGCTCATCTTCGGATAGTAGTTTGATCCGGGTTTGTGTGACCTCATTGACATCTTCCTTATATACCTTGTAATGAAGGTCTCCTTTGGAAGCTACTTGTGGTAAGTGGGTAATTGAAAAGAGTTGCATATGTGTGCTCATGCCCTTCATGATCTGGGCCATAGCATTTGAGATCTCACCCGATACGCCCGTATCTATCTCATCAAACACCAACGTAGGCAAGGTCTCATATTCGGCAAGTATCGATTTGATACTTAACATAATACGGCTTAATTCCCCTCCTGAAGCTACTTTTTTAAGTTCCCCGTGATCACTGCCCTTATTGGCTGTAAACCTAAAGCTCAAATTGTCTTTTCCACTGCGCTTGTACCCGGTAGACGGCTCCAGGGAAAGGGCGAAGGATGCATTTGGCATACCCAGCTTTTTTAATTGATCTTCCAGTTTTTCTATTAATCTGGGGATCACTGCTTCACGCCTGTCATGAAGATCCTTAGCAAATACCAAAAGTTTTTGTTCTGACTCATTAATTAAACCATCCAATTCCTCTATCCTGGACTCCAATTGTGCCGAGTCATCTATTTTCAGGGTTAAATCTTCTTTGATCTCCAGCAGGGAGTCAACAGTTAGTGTATTGTGTTTTTTTAGCAGGCTGTATAGCTGCTGTAATCGGGAATTAACAGTCTCAAGCATCTCCGGATCTGCTTCCAGGCCTTCACGCAATAGCTGAAATTCTTCAGCCAGGTCGTCCATTTCAATATGGACAGACTGTATTCGGCTGCTGACTGACTCGTACTTAGTGCCATAGGAAACTAACTGAGAAGTGATCTTCCGTAACTGTGCCAGATGTCCAATTATTCCTATCGTTTCATCATGTAAAAGCTGATGAGCTGCTGCCAGTTCTTCCCGGATATTTTCCACATTGCTTAAAGCACTCTGTTTTTCCTCTAGAGATTCCTGCATTCCGGCTTCAAGCTGTGCTTCATTTAATTCTTGCAGGAGAAACTGATTGTAATCCAGTTCTCGGACAGCTTCCTGCCTTTGTTCAAATAATTGGTCCCTTTGGGTAGACAGCGAGTTGAATCTATCCAAGGTCTCCTCGTAGGAACGCCTTAGGTTTTGATTCCCGGCCAAGGCATCGATCACCTTGAGCTGAACGGCTTCTTCAGTGAATTCAATGGTAGCATGCTGGGAATGCACATCGATTAGCTTGTTGCTAAGACTGACTAAAATATCCAGGTTAACAGGTGTATCATTTATAAAAGCACGGGAACGACCGTTTGGGTGGATCTCCCGGCGTATGTATGTAGTTGGATGGTAATCCAGGTCTTTCTTCTCAAAAAAAGATCTCAACTCATAGGCGTGGATCTCAAATTGGGCTTCTATAATGCATTTGCGCGTCTTGTCTCGCAGTGCAGCCATGTCTGCCCGCTTACCTAGTACCATAGAAAGTCCTCCTAACAGGATCGATTTTCCTGCGCCAGTCTCTCCGGTTATTGTATTCAGACCTCGACCAAAATCGATCTGAAGATCATTGATCAGGGCATAATTCTGTATGGAAATTGATGCGAGCAATCCGGTATCTTTTGAAAGTGGCTAAAGATACTTGATATTCCTGCTAAAAAAAAGCAGCGCCTGTGTGAGAAATTTATAGGGGAGATTTCTTAGTAACTGATCTCGTTCCAGGTACTGGAATAGAAGGGTGCAACCCGGTTCAGGGTTTCTTTCAGGGTCACTATATCGACTTTGGGTCCGTCTGAAAAAATATTGCGTATCTCTTCTGATTTCGCATCAAAAAAGGTCTGGATCAAAAACGCATTAGGCCTTCTTTTGATCAGGGATTCAAAAAGCCTCATAGAACCGGCAATTACTTGTTTCCCGGTGCTGTTATTATCTCCCAGAATATCCAATCCTTTGCGGTGATAATTGTACATGGCTATTCTGTATTCGCGAAACGTATTGGAAAGAAGGTTATCTACTAAAACGAAACGTGTGCGATTATCAGATGCCGATTGGCTCCAGCCAGTAAATCCGCTGCCCTGGGCCTGGGTGACGATTTGCTGAGCTTTTTGGAAATTTTCCGTGCCTCCTTCAAGAGAAAAAGTGTCTTCATCTAGGCCCAGCATGATGTAGACGTAATAGGAAATTACACCGACTAAATTGGAATCGAAGACATTTCTATTGAATACCAGGGGTTGGAATTCTATGTATTCAAAATTGAATTGATCATCCTTGTAATTAAATATGGGAGTCTCATAGGATGTATTATGGACAGGTCGCGAGGATTGAATTTGAATATTTGCTTCAAAGCGATTCGAATCGAAATTCGTCACCGTAATAAACATTCTGCAATTAAGTCGCTCGTTCTCTTTGTATACTCTATTTGTCCATTTTGTCTTATTGACAAAGTCAGCCAGGGAACGCTCTAGCGTTTGAAAGATTTGCTGATTAGTCTGACCTACCTGGTCTGAATTGACGGTGATGGTACAATTCAATTCCTGGCCATGCCCGAAAGTGACTAAAGCAACACTAAAAAGTAAAACAAATAGATTACGCATGTTCCGTGCTAAGAATTTCATTCCATATATCCGAGGCTACCTCAGCCTTGGTTTTAAGTTCAAACGCTATAATTGCATTATTCTTGTCTATATAGGTGATTTTGTTAGTGTTACCACCAAATCCTGCACCTTTATCCTTTAGTGAATTTAAGACAATTGCATCTAAATTCTTGGATTTCAGCTTCTTCTTGGCATTTTCCAGCTCATTTTCTGTTTCCAGTGCAAAGCCTACGAGAAATTGATCTTTCTTGATCTCGCCCAGCGATGCCAGAATATCTTGATTCTTGACAAGGTCTAATACCAGGGATGTATCTTTCTTTTTAATCTTTTCTGTTGCTACTTCCTTAGGGCGATAATCCGCTACAGCGGCCGCGCAGATCACATAATCCATGTCTTCAAAATGGGCATGGGCTTCCTTGTACATTTCATCGGCAGACGTGACTCGCTTCAGTTCTGTATTCGAATGTTCCAATTCCAAGGCAGACGGACCCGTAATCAGGACTACACTGGCACCTTGGGCAGCAGCAGCTTCAGCCAATGCAAAGCCCATTTTTCCACTGGCATGATTTCCAATAAATCGTACCGGGTCTATAGCCTCATATGTGGGACCTGCGGTGATCATTACTTTTTTACCTGACAGTGGCAGCCCTTTGCTTAGATAGTCAAGTAAGCATTGAATTATTGCCTCAGGTTCTGCCATCCTCCCCTCACCTACCAATCCACTGGCCAGTTCACCGTGCGCTGCAGGGATAAGCAAATTACCAAACGAGAGTATCTTATCAATGGAAGTTTTAGTGCTTGGATGGGCGTACATATCCAGGTCCATGGCCGGTGCAAAGAAAACCGGGCATTTAGCTGAGAGGTATGTAGCCAGGAGAAAATTATCGCATGTGCCATGGGCCATTTTTGAAAGCGTATTGGCTGTTGCAGGTGCGATAATCATCAGATCGGCCCACAGACCTAATTCAACGTGATTATTCCAATCCGTCGCATTATTTTCTTCTTGTACAAATGATGTAATTACCGGGTTCTTAGATAAAGTCGCCAGGGTAAGTGGGGAAACAAAAGAACCGGCACTTTCCGTAAGGATCACCTTTACTTCAGCGCCGGCTTTGATCAGTAACCTGACCAGGAATGTTGTCTTGTAAGCGGCAATACCCCCTGTAATTCCTAACAGGATTTTTTTGCCCTGCAACATGCTATTCCTCGTCTTTCTCGGTGTTTCTGTAATAGATCTTGTCCTCTAACCATTCCTGAATGGCCAGGGCATGGGGCTTAGGAAGTTTCTCGTAGAATTTGGATACTTCAATCTGCTCCTTGTTCTCGAAGACTTCCTCAAGGCTATCACTATATGTAGCAAATTCCTCTAATTTCTCTAACAACTCCTTTTTGATCTCAGAGTTGATCTGTATAGCTCTTTTGGCCGCAATAGAAATGGCCTCATACAGATTATCTGTCTTGTCGTCAAAATTGTCACGATTGATCGTAACTGTAGTTACCGGAGCTTTCGAATTCTTAAGATCGTTCATTCCTCTTATGTTTAATACATCACAAAGATGCGAGTTCTTTATTTACTTTGTTCAGGAGATTTCCGGCCTCCTTCTCATATTTAGATTCCGGATAATAGCGGAAAAGGGCTTCATAAGCCTCTTTGGCGCTATCCAGACGTTCTTTCTTTCTTAATTCTGTAGAGTTCAATGCCAAATTGGTAGAGGCTTCAATTTTTAGAAAAAGTGCATCCTCCCTGAAAATGGAACCGGGATGATCGGATATGAAGTTATCAACTGCTGCTATGGCCGAAATATTGAATTCTAAAATATAGGATTTTCCCAGTTTGGTGTATTGTTTGGCAATTTCAAAAGACTTCTTCTCCTTTTTTGTCGTTAGTTCGCGGGCCATGGCATTTGCCTCTGCCTGATATTCTGAATCCGGATATGCATTTATAAAACCCTGAAGCTTTATAAGTGCCTTCTCTGTGTCTGTTTGATCTAAAGAATAACGAGGAGATAAGTGATAATAGCTTTTCGCGCCTAAAAAGGCGGCTTCATCTGCCTTGTCGCTCTTTGGATATGATTTAATAAATCGCTCAAATTGGTAACCGGCGAAATTGTAATCTTTTATCTCAAAATAGGAATCGGCGAGGAAGAACATAACGCGTTCACCCTGGGGTTTACCTACATACTTAGGGGCAATCTGCTGAAGTAAGCGATTGGCACGTTTAAAATCCCTTTCCTTATAATAATTCTCGGCTATGTCATATTTTACCTTGAAATCCTCATTCTTGAGGGCTTTTTGGTATTCATTACATGATGTAAGGAAAATAACCGGAATAGAAAGTAGTAAGGCGTAAGCCGACTTTTTAAACATTTTGCAAAATTAGGTATTCTGAACGGATTACAAAACAAAAATTACGGTTCGAAAATACACAGGCATTTCGCTTAAAAAAACTCATTTCACGAAGATTTAACAGGATCAGGTTAAGAATTTGATGTTATTAGCCGTTCTATATACTGATCGATCTTGGCTTGCAAATCAACCGTAGCCTTGACCAACGGCAGTCTAACTTCAGGGGAACAAATTCCTAATCGGTGCAACATGGCTTTAATTCCGGATGGATTCCCTTCTTCAAAAATTAAGTCCATACCCTGTTTCAGTGATGCCTCTAACGCTCGTGCTTTTAGCGCATCTCCCTTTAATCCGGATCGGATCATCTCCGATAATAAGTCCGGCATTGCTTGTCCCAAAACTGAAATTACACCCTGACCTCCAAGTAATACTGTGTCCAGGGCCGTAAAATCATCTCCTGAT
>JAOTYW010000073.1 GCA_029861705.1 Flavobacteriaceae bacterium | reverse complement strand
TGAACATTATGATTGTGTTCCGGATATTCTGGTAATCGGCAAAGGGATGGCTTCGGGTTTACCCATAGGGGCATTTGTGGCATCTAAAAAATTAATGGACCGCTTAAATTCGAGTCCCGAATTAGGCCATATTACAACTTTTGGCGGTAATGCAGTTATTGCTGCTGCTGCCAAAAAAACCCTGGAAGTGCTGCTGAGAGATGAGGTTATAAATTCAATAGCCGGCAAGGAAATGCTCTTCAGAAAGCTGCTTCAACATAGGCTGATTAAAGAAATTCGTGGTACCGGACTCATGCTTTGCCTCCTCATGCCTAGTGCTGAGATCGCTTCTAAACTCATTCATGCCTGCGCCGATAAAGGTTTAATACTTTTTTGGTTATTATTTGAAAATCAAGCCGTTAGACTAACTCCTCCTTTAACAATTTCTACCGAAGAGATCAAAAAAGGCTGCCATATTATCCTTGAAATTTTGGACCAATTCGCACAATAATCTGTTAACTATTTTGTTAATAATATAGACCAAATCTGGAATTAAAGAGAGTTGCATACAGCTATTTTTAAGCCCATAGTATAACCAAACCATCTTCTATGGCGTTAGATCCTAACGATCAGCCTGGCCAACCGGTGGCCAAGTTTGAATCCATGCTCAAAACTGATGATGTCTATTTCTTCGATGCCGATGATTTCGAGGACATCATTCATCATTACCTGAACAACGGGAAAATCTCTCTCGCAAAGAAAGCTATCAAGATCGGACTTAAGCAACACACGGCATCTATAGAATTAAAACTTCTGTATGCTGAAGTGTTGATCTTTGAGAACAAATTTGACATGGCAGAGCGGCTTCTTGATGCCCTTCAGGAAATCCACAAATCCCAGGAGGAGATCTACATACAGCGCGCAAACATATTTTCCAAAAAAGATGATCATGCAGCGGCCATTCACATGTTGGAAAAGGCACTCGACATCACTACTGAAAGTTATGATATCTATTCATTATTAGGGATGGAATATTTATTCCTGGATGATTATCAAAACGCCAAGGCGAATTTTATGAAATGCCTCTCTTTTGATGAGCATGATTATGCCTCGCTTTACAATGTAGTCTACTGCTTTGAATTTTTGGAAGATTACGACGGGGCTATAACATATCTGAACGCATACCTGGATCGAAATCCGTATTGCCAGGTGGCCTGGCATCAGCTTGGTAAGCAATTCTTTACCAAAGAAATGTATACAGATGCCCTCGGTGCTTTTGATTTTGCCATCATAGCTGATGACTCCTTTATTGGTGCTTACTTTGAGAAAGGCAAGGTTCTGGAAAAACTGGGTCGCTATGAAGAAGCGATCGAGAATTACGAAACAACTATCAAGATCGAAGACCCAACTTCGCATGCCTACCTGCGGATCGGGAAATGCTATGAAAAGCTAAATAATACAGAGCTCGCTAAATTTTATTACTATCAGACCGTCCATGAAGACCCGCTTTTAGACAAAGGGTGGGTAGCAATAACGGACTTCTATGTTTCCAAAAAGAATTACGGGAAGGCGTTGAGCTATATTAATAAGGCGATTAACATAGATGGCGACAATCCTGATTACTGGAAAAAATGCGCCTATATCAACAAAGAACTGGGCAATTTGGTGGAAGCCGATTATGCTTTTAAAAAATTGGTTGAGCTTGGTAATTATGAGCTGGATACATGGGTACATTGGGCCTGTGTAGTAGGGAAGAATATGGAAGCCGAAGTCGCGCTTGAAATATTGAAGCAGGGCAAAGAGTTTTACCCCGAAAATTCGCTTTTAGATTACCTTTTTGCGGCGATTCACCTTCAAAGGAAACATAAAACTACGGCACGGGAATACCTGATCAGGGCCTATCGTCAAGAGCCCGAAGATATTGAAATCCTGAAGCACCATTTTCCCAATTGCTATTACTCTAACTGGGCACAAAACATTCTCTCCGAAATCAAAAAAGCTTCACAATAAAGAAGTACTTTTGTCTTTTTTGAATCTATGGCAGGACGTACGTTCCTTCAATACGGCCTTATTGCGCTGAAAGGTATGGCAATGGGGGCAGCAGATGTGGTCCCCGGAGTATCCGGCGGCACCATCGCCTTTATTTCCGGTATTTACGAAGAATTGATCGAGTCCATTAACGGTATAAAGCTCAGCCTGATCCAGGAGTGGCGCCAAAATGGAATTACCTCCTTTTGGAAGAAAGCGAATGGTAATTTCCTGCTTGCACTTTTTAGTGGTATTGCCATTAGCGTTTTTACCCTGGCGCGATTAATCAGCTGGCTGTTGGAAAATCATCCGATCATGGTCTGGTCCTTCTTTTTTGGACTCGTCCTTGCCAGTGTAATATATGTAGGTCGCGCGATCAAACAGTGGAATTTTGGTGCTTTAGCCTTCCTTATCCTTGGGGCCGGTGTTGCATTTTTGGTAACTCGTTTACCTGTCCTGGAAGATTCGGTTTCTATGCCCTATGTTTTCCTTTCCGGGGCACTGGCCGTTTGCGCCATGATCCTCCCTGGCATATCCGGTGCCTTTATCCTCGTATTACTGGGATCGTACAAATTTTTACTCGACGCCGTGCACCAACGTGATGTACAAATACTCCTGGTAGCAGCAGCCGGAGCTATTGTCGGACTTTTATCTTTCGCACGATTGCTTAAATGGATGTTTGTCCATTTCCGCAACATCACCCTCGCCCTCTTAACTGGGTTCATACTTGGCTCCTTAAACAAGATCTGGCCGTGGAAAAGGGTAATGGAAGTAAGGGAGATTGGAGATAAAATAATTGCCGTAAAAGAAGAAAGCGTTTTACCGGGTGCATTCGATGGAGATCCTCAACTAACGTGGGCATTGTTCTTAGCCATTATCGGATTTGCGCTTATCTTTATTCTCGAAAAGACAGCAGCAAAAAAAGAGGAAAAATAACATGCATCAACCCAGGAGATTAGTAGACAAGTTCTTCCTGATCATCAAAGGTCTGTGTATGGGTGCAGCCAATAAAGTACCCGGGGTGTCAGGGGGTATTGTAGCTTTTGTCGTAGGCTTCTACGAAGAATTCATCTATTCGCTTCAAAAAATCAACCTCAAGGCCATGAAATTACTTTTCAATGGCCGGTTTCGCAGTTTTTACCGCTATATAAACGGACAATTCCTGGGCTTGCTGATCTTTGGTATGTTAGTCAGCTATTTCAGTGTTTCCAAATTGCTGGATTACTTTCTGGAAGTAAAAGAACTTTATGTTTGGTCGGCCTTTTTTGGCATGATCATCGGTTCCATTATATTTATTGCAAAGGATTTTGGACACTGGAATAAGCGTACCATCCCAACAGGTATTATTGGCCTTATCATCGGAATATCCATAAGCTTTTTGAGTCCGGCAAGGGAAAATGACAACCTCCTTTTTATATTTCTATGCGGGATCATTAGCGTCTCGGGAATGACGCTTCCCGGCCTATCAGGTTCTTTCATTTTGATCTTATTGGGCAATTATGTCTTGCTTTTGGTGGATTCGGTCAATGCCTTATATGATACCATGGCCGAACTAGTTCGGGGCGATATGAGCTTTGTCAATGATTCAAAACGACTCAATACGTTAAAAATATTAGCCGTATTTACTGCGGGCTCTGCCACCGGTTTAGTCACCTTATCTCACTTGCTGGGATATGTTCTAAAGCATTTCAAACACATGACTACTGCCATGATCATTGGATTTATCACCGGTTCTCTTGGCGTAGTTTGGCCCTGGAAAAAGACAATTTTCTTGTTAGAAGCAAACGGACTTCCGGCATTAGATTCAAACGGCGATAAGATCATCAGTAACTTTGAGCGCTACAATCCGGATTGGTCACAACCCGAAACCTGGTATGCCATTTTATTTGTCGCCCTTGGAATTTGTATTTTATTAGGACTAGATTGGTATGGTAAAATCCGAAAAGAGAATGCATAAGTTTGGCTTGATCGGAAAGAATATTGCATATTCTTTTTCGCCTGAATATTTCGCAACTAAATTCCGGCAGTTAGGCCTGGAAGACCATCGATATGAAATCTTTGATCTCGAAGATATTAGTCAATTTCCCGAGCTACTTCTAACTGTAGGTCCATTGTCCGGTCTAAATGTCACCATTCCGTATAAAGAAGCCGTGATCCCATATTTAGATTCATTAAGTGAGGAAGCAAAAGCAATTGGTGCCGTAAATACGATTTGTTTTTCTGACGGAAAACTCATGGGGCATAATACTGATATTCAAGGGTTTACTAAAAGTATTTCTTCAATTTTGCAGGAAAAGCGACCTAAAGCGCTTGTTCTGGGCAGTGGCGGTGCCTCCAAAGCCATTATCTATGCCTTGCAGCGAATGGATCTGTCTTTCACACAAGTATCCAGAAGGACTCAGCCAGGGATGATCACGTATGAGTCATTGAACACAGATATGGTAAGATCCCATACCCTTATTATCAATTGTACTCCGATAGGAACTTTTCCGAATATTGATGAAAAGCCCGGAATCCCTTATAACGGCATAACTTCTGATCATATATTATACGATCTGGTATATACTCCTGAGAAGAGTGCCTTTTTAGCAGATGGTGAATCCAGAGGGGCGGTTATCTGCAATGGTCTGCCAATGCTGGAAGGTCAGGCCGAAGCTTCCTGGAAACTCTGGCAGTCTTACACATGCAGATCTTAGGTGTGTCCTGCACCGCGTATAGTCCAAGAGCCAGAGCCAAAAAGAGAGTAGCCCTTCTTGCCCATGTTTGACGTTCTTAGTATCTTACTATTTCTAATACTTTCCCAACCGGACGAATGATGGGTATTATGACGGAAGAAAAAAAACAAAAACCAGATGCATCTGTTATTGAAAGTACTTCTGAGGCACAGGAAAAGCTTTCTGTGGCCGAAGATGCTACCCAAATAACAGAAACCGAATCTGCCGAAGCAGATCCGAAAGAAATCCCTGTTGCCCCTGCTGATGTCCTGAAAGAAATAGATCACACAAATGCTGAAGATGCGGAGGATACAGAAAATTACCGCCGCCATCACATTCCTATGCTCGACTACCATTCCATGAGTATGGAAAATCTGGTTGGAGAATTGCAGCGTCTTGTCAAGAATGAGAAAATACAATCGATCAAGAAGCATATAGATAGTATTAAGCACGAGTTTGATCACAAATTTCAAGAGTTCGTTGAGCATAAAAAGGAAGAATTTGTCGGCAAAGGAGGTAATCCGGCAGATTTCAAATTTTCATCTGTCGCTAAACGAAATTTCAATGAGCTTTTCAGGGAATACAGGGAGAAAAGGCAAGCCTACTATAAGAACCTGGAAAAGTCCCTGACTGAAAATCTTGAAAACCGCTTGGCTATTATCGAAGAACTGAAGGGCTTAGTTTCTGTTGAGGAAGACATAAATACAACCTATAAGAGTTTTAAAGAGCTTCAGGAGAGGTGGAGGCATGCCGGTTCTGTGCCGCGCAACAATTACAATGATGTCTGGCGTACGTATCACCATCATGTAGAAATCTTCTATGATTTTTTACACCTGAACCGTGAGCTCCGGGACCTGGATTTTAAGCACAACCTGGAGGAAAAAGAAAAACTTGTCGCACAGGCCGAAGCCCTCTCTGAAGAAAGAGATGTAGGTAAAGCCTTCCGCAAACTTCAAACCTTACACAAGATCTGGAAAGAAGATATTGGTCCGGTAGCCAAAGAACACAGAGAACCCATTTGGCAGCGTTTCAGTGCAGCTACTAAGGCCATGCATCTAAGAAGGCAGGAATTCTTAAAGGATGTTGAAAAACACTATGAGCAAAATTTAGAAGCCAAGAAAGAGATCATAGCCAAGATCCGGGATATATCTTCCCATGTGGCAACGAATCACCGTGG
The DNA here is from genome assembly GCA_029861705.1 of Flavobacteriaceae bacterium. GTDB lineage: Bacteria > Bacteroidota > Bacteroidia > Flavobacteriales > Flavobacteriaceae > HDS-28. Next base: position 5,641 of record JAOTYW010000073.1, on the reverse strand, counting down.
GCTGCAGGAACAAATCAAGGCTATAGAAGCATTGCGGGAAGATTTTTTTAAATCCGGTAAAGTACCTCAGAAGAAAAGCGATAAAGTATGGGGTGAATTCAAGGAAGTTGTTCGATCGTTCAACAGAAATAAAAATGCCTACTACAAAAATCTAAAAAAGCTCCAGCAAGAAAACCTGGATAAGAAGCGAGCCCTTCTGGCCAAGGCAGAATCATTAAAGGATAGCGAAGACTGGGAGACTACTACCCCAATAATGAAAGAGATCCAAAGCGACTGGAAAAAGATAGGGCATGTGCCTAGAAAATACTCTGACAAAATTTGGGCGGAATTTAAAAAATCATGCAACCATTACTTTGACCGACTTCATGAGTCAAAAAATGTGGCGCTTAAAGTGGAACAAGAGAACTACGAGAAGAAGATAGCGCTGCTGGAAAAATTAAAAGAATATTCATTGAGTGGTGATAAGGATACCGATCTAAAAGCCATTGGAGTATGGGTTGAAGAATGGAAGGGCTTGGGCCGTGTGCCTTTCAATAAAAAGAATATTAATTCTAAGTTCAACAAGATCATTGAAGCCTTGTATAAGAAATCAGGGGTCAGTCTTCAGGAGACCGAATTGTTGAAATACGGAAATAAGATCCAGCAATTGGCGCATGCAGATAATGAATATGCTATCGCCCATGAGCGAAACTTTATACGCAAGAAGATAGAAGATTCCAACAGTGCCTTGCGACAGCTGGAAAACAATATGCAATTCTTTTCCGATACTTCGGGTGACAATCCACTGTTAAAGGAGGTCACCCAAAATATTGAGCGGCATAAAAATGCCATGGCTGGCTGGAAGGCCAAACTGAAGAAGCTTAATATCATGGAAAATCAAATGATGAAAGAAGGGGACGTTGAAAATTCTAATGAAGAAGAATGAATCTTAACATATTTAACCCGAGGCACCTGTTTCTGTGCTTAGGTTGTACTTTTATAAGCATGTCGACAAACGCCCAGGATTCCCTCCCTTACTATACTATCCCAAATGCCCCTGAAGAATATACGGCCGGAGGTGTTGCATCGAGAATGATCGATGGGCTGGGATTCCGCTACTATTGGGCCACAGAGGGCCTGACAGAGGAAAATCTATCGTATAAGCCTGGAGAGACCAACAGAACTATTGGTGAAACTATTGATCATATTTACGGACTCTCTAACGTCATATTAAATGCAGCCTTAAAGCAGCCTAACGAACGCAGAGATGCATCTGAAAACCCTTCGGGATTTGAAGCGATCAGAAAAGCTACGTTGGAAAATATAGAAAAAGCCAGTGCCCTTTTGCTGGCTTCGGATTCTTTAGAAGGCCATTCAGCCATTTTTATCAGGGAATCGGGAACATCTGAATTCCCTTTTTGGAATATGATCAACGGACCTATTGAGGATGCTGTGTGGCATTGTGGTCAGGTAGTGAGTCTGCGAAGGGCTGCCGGGAATCCAATGGCCTCTGGTGTCAGCGTTTTTAGAGGCACAAAAAGAAATTAAATCCCTAAATAAAAACCTATGAAAATCATTATTACAACACTGTTGGTACTGGTCTTTTTAAGTCCGGCCTTATCGCAATCGCTTACAGAAGAAGAACGGAGTATGACCGTTGCAGAGTTGGAAAATACGCGAGATATGCTGGAAGAAAGTACTTCAGGATTATCTTCGGCACAATTGAATTTTAAGAGTAGTGAAGATTCGTGGTCTATAGCAGAATGCGTTGAACATTTGGCCATTTCAGAAAATTCCTTTGGTGAAATGATCAAAGGTGCGCTTAACGCTAGTCCAGATCCGTCAAAAAGAGCAGAAGTTAAAATAACTGATGGAGATCTCCTGGCTATGATCCGTGACAGAAGCGGAAAAGTAAAAACATCAGAGCCATTTGAGCCCAGCGGTAAATTTGGCACATACCAGGAAACACTTGAAGTATTCATGGGATTGAGAGATACGCATATTGCCTTGGTTGATGAGACTGAAGAAGATCTCCGTTACCGATACGGACAATTACCTTTTGGTACCATTGATGGACTACAAATTATCCTATTTATGTCCGGACATACTGAACGCCATATCAAACAGATCATGGAGATCAAAGAAAGTGAAGGATATCCGTTAAACTAATAAAATGCAAGCAAAGCCCTCGACCAAGTCGGGGGTTTTTTATTCCTATTTACCCTATAAATATAGGAGAAGTTTAACAGCCTTATAGGCGGTATTTTAGTACCTTAGGGTGGCCATCTCAATATCCGAAGCAGAAGACTTTAAATTAAATTAGATTGATATGAAAATGTGCAAGATGAATGTCCGATCTATGATGAACAACTGGATCTTTGTATTATTGTTGAGCCTGGTATTCGGACCTATGGCTGGACAAGAAGCCACAGTTGATTATAAGGCGCTTAAAGGCGAAGTAGTTGATTCCGGCTCGAAAGAACCCTTAGTATTTGCTACCTTATTATTAGAAGGCAGTAATATCAGTACCGTTACCAATACCGAAGGAGAATTTTTACTAAAAATTCCCAGTGAAGTACAAACAGGTAATGTAATCATTTCCTTTTTGGGTTATAAATCAAAATCCCTTCCACTTGAATGGTTCCAGGAAAAGAACAACAGAGTGACTCTGGACGTAGGAATCACACAATTGGCCGAAGTAGATGTAAGCGCACCAAAAAGCGCCCTGGCCCTTGTAAAGCTCATGATGGCCAAAAGAGGTGAGAATTATTTCAAGGAAGCCACAACAATGACGGCGTTCTACAGAGAAACGATCAAAAAACGCAGGCGCAATGTCTCACTTTCTGAAGCAGTAGTGACCATTTATAAATCGCCTTATTTGAGTTCGCGAAAAGATGCTGTTTCTTTATATAAAGCAAGAAAGAGCACAGATTATAGTAAGCTGGATACCCTGGCATTAAAACTGCAGGGAGGACCTTATAATGCCCTCTATGTAGATATAATGAAGTACCCTGATTATTTATTTAGCAGTGAGAGTATCAAGGATTATGATTTTAGTTTCGACCGCGCTACCAATATTAACGAAAAGCGTGTTTATGTAGTAAATTTTGAGCAAAAGCCCGGCATCATGGAACCGCTGTATAGGGGCAAATTATATATAGATGCCGAAAAGAAGATCCTGACCAGTGCCATATTCTCTTTAAAGATTACCAATAAGGAATTAGCAGCCCGACTTTTTGTTCGCAAAAAACCAAGGCATGCCAAGGTCTATCCAACAGAAGTAGCCTATCGCGTAGATTATAGGGAAAAGGATGGAAGATGGTATTATGGCTATAGCAACGCCATTATGGAATTTAAAGTAAACTGGGATAAGAAATTATTTAACTCAGTCTACAGTATGACTAGTGAAATGGCTATTACTGATTGGGAGAAAAATATAAGTGGTGATGTCCCGAAACCCAAAGACCGAATGAAGACATCCATTATTATGTCTGATGAAGCTGTAGGTTTCTCTGATCCGGATTTCTGGGGTGAATATAACATTATTGAGCCCGAAAAGTCGATCGAATCAGCTATCAAAAAAATCCAAAGACAGCTTAGGAAAGAACAAGGCAAAACAGGTTAATACAGCTCTTTTTGGTTATGAACAATTGTTCATAACTACGGTTTATAAATTGTTGATTTTAAATCGCTTGTAATATTTGGTAGAATAAAATATCCGTATATCTTAGCAGGGTGTTTGAAAGAAAAGGTCCGTTCAGGACAGTTTTGGAAAGGCACAGTAAAGTTGACGTTCTTTGCTTTGTTGGTTAGCTTCAAAAGAAACAATGGTAACTTGTTACCTGCGAGGATTGAGAAGTGAGCATATAGAAAGGGGGCTGTCGCCCTCAGGACACTATGTGGATACTCTTAAATTAAAAATGAGACTTCGGTTTCAGGTTTAGCGTAAAAGTATTAAAGCAACGAGAAGTATTATGGAGTAAGTAGGAGGCGAAAGCTGAATAACGAAAAGTAAAACAAACGTTGAAACAGTGCGCGGATGCAATCAATGGTTGCGGTGAGGTACTTCGGTACACCACAAAACGTTTGCAAACTGTTTCTAGAAAGCCATATCAATGTACCCGTTACAATGATATGGCTTTTGTCTTTTTATACCCTCCAGACCTTCTGTCTAATCTATCCTGATTCAGCTGCCCAGCTGCCATAAAATTGTATATTTGCAGACTTAGTAAAAGAAGCGCATTATATGCCCAAGATCATTTATACCCAAACAGATGAGGCACCTGCCCTCGCCACTCGATCCTTCCTTCCCATTGTACAAGCCTTCACTCGTTCTGCCGAGATTGAAATTGAAACAAAAGACATTTCACTGGCAGGTCGGATCCTGGCTGTTTTTCCAGATATGCTTCCCAAGGATAAGCAACAACCGAATGACTTAGCGGAACTAGGCGAGCTGGTTAAAAATCCAGAGGCATGCATTATTAAGCTCCCAAATATTAGCGCCTCTATCCCGCAACTTAAAGAGGCCATAGAAGAACTGCAGGAAAAAGGATACCCAGTCCCTGACTATCCCGAAGATCCGAAAACAGCTCAAGAGACCGAGATCAAAAACAGGTATGATAAGATCAAAGGAAGTGCAGTAAATCCAGTCCTTCGGGAAGGAAACTCAGATAGACGCGCGCCTAAACCCATAAAGAACTACGCCAAGAAAAACCCCCATCATATGGGGGAATGGAGCCGGAGTTCTGAGTCCAATGTAGCATCTATGCCCGCAGGGGATTTCAGACATAACGAGAAGTCCATCACCTTAGATCAGGCAACTTCTGTGCGCATTGAGCTAACAGATTCTTCGGGCAGCAAACAACAACTGAAAAATGGCATTGTCCTCCAGGCCGGAGAGATCATAGATGCCAGTGTACTCGAGAAAAAATCGCTTTTAGATTTTCTAAGTGAGGCGCTAGAACAAGCAAAAAATAAAAACATCCTCTTTTCAGCACATTTGAAAGCCACCATGATGAAGGTTTCTGACCCTATCATATTTGGTCATATTGTGAGGACTTATTTCCACCAGGTCTTCGAACAATTCGGCGAGCAGCTAGATTCTATTGGATATGATGCCAACGACGGTTTGGAAAGCCTCTACAATGGTCTGGGACAATTAGGGGAAGCAGATCAGACAGCAATTAAAAATGCTATCCAGCTCGCCATGGATGAAGGTCCCGACCTGGCCATGGTCAATTCAGACAAAGGAATCACTAATCTCCATGTCCCAAGTGATATCATTATTGATGCTTCCATGCCGTCCATGATCCGAAATTCAGGCCAGATGTGGAATAAGGATGGTGAATCACAGGATACACTTGCCATAATTCCCGATAGTAGTTATTCTGGTATTTATCAAACAACGATCGACTTTTGCAGGGAAAATGGTGCTTTTGATCCAACAACCATGGGGACAGTACCCAATGTGGGACTAATGGCACAAAAGGCCGAGGAATACGGTTCCCACGATAAAACCTTTGAGATCCCAAAAAATGGAATGGTCAATGTCATTGATGAAAACAGTGGTGCAAACCTACTTTCACATGCTGTACAGATCGGAGATATTTGGCGCATGTGCCAGGTAAAAGATGCCCCGGTCAGGGATTGGGTAAAATTAGCA
>JAOTYW010000072.1 GCA_029861705.1 Flavobacteriaceae bacterium | reverse complement strand
CAACAGAGTTGATATGGTATGAAAATCTGAAAAGATCTTATGTCTGCGGGCGGTTTCGGCCAAATATTCATGACCTGAAGATCCCCCGGTACCAATTTTATTTCCTATCATCCTGAGTACCATCTGTGCATGACGATAGCGCCAGCTTGTCATCAGATCATCTATATCGACAAGATTTGTCAAGAGTTGAAAAGGCAACTGAAGGATAGGCTCATCCCGATACAGATTGATAAAAAGAGCTGCTATTGTAGCGTCATAGCTCAATCGCTTCTTTCCTTCCTTCATCAATTGCTTATGATTCTCTTCGCTCAAAATGGCTTTGAAATAGGTGTCTGTTCCCCCCACCATTTCTGTTCTTTTTTCTTTCTCTTTTTCCGATAAGTAATCGGAAGCCTGGATGGCTGCATATTCCTTATCCAGCATTTTTTTAACCGCTTCCTTGTATTTGGAAATAAAATCAAAGCCGTCTAGTTTCAGGAATGGTGTGCGTTCTAACCATTCATTAACCCAGTCAAACAGGGTGCCGTTCTTATAGATCTGTGCAAGCATTTTCTGCTGCTCTTCAGGGAAAACTGAACTGTATTTTTGGCTGTGGTAGGTGATCCTTTCCTGTTCGGGGAGGCCCAACATAGATTCTACAGCTCGAAATTGGAAACTCTGAAAGCCTGAAGCCGGGAATAAATACTCTCTGAAATCCAAGAAGTCGAGCGGGGTCATAGACTCCATAATGCCAATCTGACCTATCAGGAGTTCCATAATTCGCTCTACCCTATCTAATCGCGCAATGGCCGTACCCAGGTTACGTTCATCGATCTGACCTTTAGAGAATAGCTGGACTACAGACTCTACTTCATGAATTATTTGCTTGAACCACAGCTCATAGGCCTGATGTGTTATAATGAAGAGCATTTCCTCATGTGCCGGTTGACCCATCTTCTCACTTCTTAATTCCTGACTGTTTAAAATGGCATCCAATCCCAAATAATTATGGTAGTGAATGGTTGTATATTTTCCCTCTTCTTTTTTATCCATGTTATATAAGCTTGAAGTTTCCTATTTTATTCTGAATTGCTAAAGCCCCCTCCTGTAATATGGCTACATAATTTTTTACCTCATCCTCATTGAACCTGTTTGCCGGACCAGAAGCACTGAGACTTGCCACTACTTGCTGATTTTGGTTAAAAATAGGAATGGCCACACAGATCAGCCCTACTTCAAACTCCTCCCTGTCAATAGCATATTCTTTTTTCCTGATCTCTGCCAGTTCACGTACCATTTTTCCCTTGTCAGTAATGGTGTTAGTAGTCAATGGCAGGGCACCATTATCACCATAGAGGTGGTCAAGGGTTCTATCAAGTTGATCTTCCGGTAAAAAAGCAAGCAGTACTTTCCCAAGTGATGTTGCATAGGCGGGAAGATAGCTGCCAATCTGACTGCTGATCTTTAGGCCTTGCGGACTTTCTACTTTGTCGATATAAAAAACCTGGTGATCCTTGAGAACGGCAATATGTACGGTTTCTGTAATGCGTTTCGCAACCATTTCCAGGACAGGATGGGTCTTTTCTACAAGAGCCGTCCGTAATTCTACCCGATTTCCTAACTCAAATAATTTGAGGCCGAGCCTGTATTTTTCGGTTTGATCGTTCTTATCTAGAATCCCGATGGTGTGCATCTGGGCTAAAAATCTAAAGACAGTACTCTTATTTGACCCAATTTCTTTAGCCAATTCCGTAACACCCCACTCCGGCTTTTGAGGTGTAAAATACTCCATGATGGCGAAGGTTTTTTGTACTGAATTCTTTAGCTCTTTCATGTAACAAAGCTTATACCGTTTAAATAATGGTAAGGGCAACATCACCTAGCCCTTCAAATTTTCCTTTTATCTGATCCCCCGAATGTATAAACGAGGCCGGTGTTGCGGCCCCAGCCAAAATAACTTGCCCGGGTTCTATAACCATCCCTTGATTACTTAAAATCCTGGAGATCGCAACTAATGATGCCAGGGGATTATCAAGAATGGCGTTGGAATTCCCAGTCTGACTCACTTTATTATTAATTCTAAGGCTGATGTCTATATTGTTTACATCCGTAGAAGGTGGATGCCATTCCCCAATAACATAGGCCGCAGAGGAGCAGTTATCGGCAATAACATCTTCCAATGAAAACTTAAAATTCTCATAGCGGGAATCGATCACTTCTAAGGCCGCTGCGACACCATCCAGGTAATCTGTCGCCTTATCTAAATCCAGGGTATGGTCAATGGATTTCCCGATCAAAAAAGCAATTTCTGGTTCTACACGGGGATGGATAAATTGCTTGCTATTGAGGCTACCCCAATTTTTGCAATACATTTTGTCAGTCAGCCTGCCCCATATAAGATCATGAACGCCCATTTGCTCCATCTTGGCCTTGCTCGTAAAGCCCAGTTTATATCCAGTTAGCTTTTCGCCTCGTTCCAGGCGATGATCAATGGAGACCTTTTGAATGTCATAAGCCTCTTTTAGGCCGATCTGCTGACTGAGACTAATTTGTTGCGTAACAGAAGCCGAGTATGCGGCTTGATCGAGAATTTTGCCAATTTCCTGTATTGATCGTTTCATATAGTAAAACGATGTTTTTTATATTGATACAGTAAAAATAATAAGAAATCATGAGAAAACCGGTCTAAAAGAGCATTCAATAACTCCTCGACTAATAAAAAAGTTAGGCACAAGAATCGGACAGTCGTGCGGCTTTATATCTTTAGTGTTTTCTAGTTATTTTTTAGGCTATTGTATATGGTAGTGACAAGTGCAGTCCCATTGATAAATCCTTGTCCGTATTGGGCGTCCCATTCCTCAGAGGGTTTCATGGCTATTACCTCATCCAACGATTTTCCGTCTGCTAATGCGCCAGACACCCGGTCTCTTATTGCCTTTATAATGTCGTGAAATTCCTGAAGGTCCTGCTTATTTGCCACCTTACCATGTCCGCGTATGATCTTCGTCTCTTCATCTACAATGGCCAGGGCCATACTGAAGTTTTGTATTAAACCGTCTATATTTCCGCCCGACTCCAAGTCGATATACGGATAGCTGGAGAAGAAATTATCGCCCATGTGGATGACATTACTTTCGGGGAAATAGATATAGGAGTCTCCGTCTGTATGGGCATCATTTACATGCATAACATGCATGCTTTCATCTTTATTTAAATGTAAGGTAACAGCATCTGTAAACGTTATCTGTGGCAGGGCTTTATAAGGCGAGGGTTTTGTCATTTGCCCTCTTCGCTCTTGTGAGGTTGACATGCGTTTGCGTACATTTTCATTTGCCACAATTATTGCCCCTGCCTCGGCAAAATTCTTGTTCCCGCCTACGTGATCGCCGTGCCAATGTGTGTTCACCAGAAATCGTAGCGGTTTATCTGTGATCTGTGCAATGGCCGACTGTATTTTTTCTGATAGGGGCGCGAATTGATCATCGATCAGATAGGCGTATTCCTCCCCTACTGCCAGGCCCATGTTGCCCCCAGCGCCAAATAAAACATAAATATTATCCGTGAGTTGTTCTGAGGTAATCTCTACATCATCAAAATTTCTTTGAGCCCAGGTCAATGTCATCCACAAACAACATAAAACAGAGAGTTGATATTTCATAATGATCAAATTTTATAGGAACAATAGATAAATATAAACGATTAATTGTGAATACCAGGCTATGTTCTTCCATCCCCTTTTTTTATCTTCATATCCTTCCCCCACCTTTTATCAACCCGGAAATTACTTCCGATCTTAATGTTGTTCGTACATGAAAAATATCATCATCCTCTGCCTTATCCTCATCACCGGAATACCTCAACTACAAGCTCAGGAAATTCCTGAAAAATCTGAATTAGATGTGCGCGTCCAAAATTTCCTAAACAAGAACAGAAACCGCTGGCGTGATTTGAACATCCCGTATTCCGATGGGCAGCTTCTTTACGATATAATTATTAATAAGGGTTATACAAACGGAGTGGAAATCGGAACGTCTACCGGGCATTCTGCCATATGGATGGCCTGGGCATTTAGCAAGACAGGTGGTAAGTTGATCACCATTGAAATTGATGATGATCGATATCGCGAAGCCATGGCCAACTTTAAGGAAGCCGGCGTATCTGAATTCATAGACGCCCGACTGGCAGATGCGCACACTCTGGTTAAAAAATTAGAAGGTCCCATAGATTTTGTTTTTAGTGACGCAGATAAGGATTGGTACACCCAATATTTTAAGGATCTTTCTCCAAAACTTATAAGTGGTGGGTGTTTTACTGCACATAACGTACGACCCGAAGGCAGTGGACGGAGGAGTATGGCGGGCACCCTAGCGTACCTCCAATATGTAAAAGGTCAATCGGACTATACTACGACTGTAGATAATAGTGGAGGTGGGCTGGCGATCAGTTATAAAAATTAAATGGCTACGAAACCGTCACCTTCCAAGGATCTTAGACGCCAACTTGGATTATTTGCTGTTACCAGTATTGTAGTAGCCAACATGATCGGGGTGGGTATTTTCACAACCTCTGGTTTACTGATGGGAGATCTGAAGGACCCATGGATCATGTTGTTGTTATGGTTTGTGGGAGGTTGTCTAGCCTTCTTAGGGGCCTTAAGTTATGGTGAACTTGGTGCGGCCATGCCGATGGCCGGCGGTGAATATGCTTTTCTTTCCAGGTTATTCAGTCCTCTAACAGGGTTTTTGAGTGGTTGGGTTTCTTTTATGGTGGGCTTCTCTGCTCCCATAGCTGCTTCTGCCATGGGTTTTAGTGAGTACATTTTAAATGCCTATCCCCTATTACCTGAATGGGTTGGCTTATCGGTTACCGCATTTAACAAGTTACTTGCTATCGGGGTGATCCTAATTTTCTCATGGATCCATTCCCGGGGCCTCTCCCTGGGTGCAAGTATTCAAAATGTGTTGACCCTGCTCAAAGTAGTCTTGATCGTAGGAATGATCGCACTCGGTTTTTTCTTTGGATCCGGAGATCCTTCCCATTTCACTGTGGTAGCCTCCACTGATTTCGAGCCGGTTGGATTTAAGACATACGGCCTGGCTTTGATGTGGATCATGTTTGCCTACAGTGGTTGGAATGCGGCTACATATATCGGCTCAGAGATTCGCAACCCAGTAAAAAACTTGCCCACATCTCTTTTTATGGGCACCGGTATTGTAATTATTTTATACCTGCTTTTGAACGCCCTCTTTGTTTATGCCGTTCCTCCCAATGAAATGGCAGGTGTTATTGCGATTGGCGGTCTGACGGTAGAGCGCCTTTTTGGAGGAACAGCGAACATTGTGATCTCCCTTATGATCGCATTTGCCTTGTTTTCTTCCCTGAGTGCGTTTATTATTATTGGTCCAAGAGTATACTACGCCATGGCCAAAGATGGATTGTTCTTCGGTTTCGTGGGTCGTATGCACAAAAAGCACAATGTACCTGCCAATGCAATTGGGATCCAGGCCTTAATTGCGACCATCCTGGTACTTTCGGGAACATTTGATCAGATACTGACATTTATGGGCTTTGCGCTGGGAATATTTCCCATCCTGGCCGTATACGGCGTTTTTCGTTTAAGAAAGCAGCAGCGCAGTGCGAAGAGATTCCCAGGGTATCCATGGACGCAACTAATTTTTATAAGCGCCTCCATCTTCATACTGATACTTGCTTTCATGGAAAGACCACTAGAATCATCCGTGGCCATTGGCACCGTTTTGATCGGGATTCCGATATATTATTTGTTTAAAAAGAAAGATGCCGGTTAGCCGGCATCTTAGTAGCAATTCGCTAAGATTAACTGATCTAATTATGTCCTAATTCCGCAACCAATTGCTTTAGTTGTTTCCGGATCAGGATTCTGACCGTTCTCCAGGGCCTCAATTGCATTTTCAAGGAATCTGACCTTCACTGCCGCTGCATTCCTGACATTATCATCAATAGCGCCATGGTATCGGACAATCCGTTCACTATCCGTCAGATAGACTTCTGGCGTTTTAGTGGCCCCATATTTCGGTGAGATCTTTTGTCCCTCATCCATCAGATAGAGGAACGGAAAGTTCTTTTCATTAGCCCTGGCCCGCATCGCCTCAAAACTATCCCCGGGCTTTTTTCCCGGATCGTTGGGTTGAATGGCCACCACTGGATACCCATTTGGGGCATAGGTTTTATGTAAGTCCATAATTCGTTGCTCACTTGCCTGGGCATATGGACAGGTATTACAAGTAAAAATGATGATATAGCCCTTGGGTTTTTTACCGTTCGCATCCAGAATATTTTCAAATGAATACCATTTACCGTCAACATTCTTGAGTTCAAAATTTGGGGCTTCATCCCCAATCCCGATACCGTCGACAGGGTTCGTGATGAATGAAGTGTTGGTGATAAAAAGAAGACTCAATGTGAGAGAATAAAGAGATACTAGTTTCATGATGATGCGAATTTGTTATTTGACTATTTGAACAGAATTTAGCAAATCGATATAGGATTCAAAGGGAATACCAACAAGGTGATGTTCCTTTTTTTTGTATATATAGGTCGCCGGAATCGCCCCTGACCATTCCGGACTCACCTTATCGATCCAATCGTTGTAGGATCCATCTAAAAGAACATCCACCCGGGAATTGATCTGATATTTTTCAATAAACGGAAGCAGTTTGTTTTCAAGATGTTGCGGGAAGTCAAGGCTAACCAAGACTACTTTGACCGGATTTGCAGATTCAGCCTTATTTAATTCTTCAAAATAAGGTAATTCTTCTATGCAAGGTTTGCACCAGGTGGCCCAAAAGTTGATAACGTATGTAGTATCACTCTGTTGGCGGAATAAGGGTTTTATTTCATCAAAAGTCTCATAGACAGCAATATCACCAAGGTATGTATTGGAAACGGGCCAGGAAGCCAAACTAGTTTTCTCGGTCTTCACATCGGCGGCCCTTTGAGTACTTTGTGATTCAGGTATCTCTCTGCAAGCCATGCTACTAAACATGGCAATAGTCACAAAGCCAATTTTAAACCGGGAATATAGCATAGGATGCCAATTACTTAGTAGCTATCTGCATCATAAAATTAGATTATAATCCAAATTGTCAATTAGATTTAACTTGGTTTTTAGAAAATTATAGTGGCATTTTTAAAAAGATCAGGGAAAAAGGCACTATCCATCTTCTATTTTTTTGTTTACGAGAATATATTGCTTCACACGTTTTTCCAAAAGATCCAGGGTGACGGTGCCCTGTCCCAGGATCACTTCATGAAATTCGCGGATATCAAAGTCGGCTCCCAACTCCTCTTTTGCCTTCTTCCGAAGTTCCCGGATCTTTAATTCTCCAATTTTATAAGATAATGCCTGGCCTGGCCATGAGATGTACCTATCTGTTTCTGTATTGATCTCATGGAGGGATAAAGCTGTATTTGATGCCATAAAATCCACTACCTGCTCGCGTGTCCATCCTTTGGCATGAATACCAGTATCCACAACAAGACGAGCAGCGCGCCACATTTCATAAGTAAGCTTGCCAAAGTGCTCATAAGGTGTAGTATACATCCCCATTTCTTCCGCAAGGAATTCTGTATACAAACCCCAACCTTCCCCATAGGCCGACAAATAAAGGTCTTTTCTGAATTGAGGAATGCTATCTCCCAATTCCTGGTTTAAAGCCCCTTGCAGGTGATGCCCGGGAACAGCTTCGTGAACTGTGAGCGATGGAAGTGTATAGAGCGGTCGACTAGGAAGGTCATAGGTGTTCACCCAATAATAGCCGGGATCTGTGCCACCAGACTCCGACCCCACATATCTTCCTCCTGTATATTTGGGTGCAATAGATGCAGGTACCGGTGCTACACCATAAGGTTGTCTCGGTAAAGTTTTGAAAAATCTAGGCAATTGCTCATCGGCGCGTTTGGCCATATCTCTGGCGATCATCAAGAGTTCTTCAGGGGATTCTGCATAAAACTGCGGGTCTGTCCTTAGAAAAGCCAGGAAGTCGTCAAAGCTGCCTTCAAAGCCCACTTCTTCAATGATCTCTTTCATGGCTGCGCGAATGCGCGCTACCTCCCCTAAACCAATTTGATGTATATCATCTGCCGTATACTCATTACTTGTCGTATAAAAATTAATACGGTTTTGATAGTAATCCTCGCCTCCGGGTGTTTCGCTTATGCCAATGCTGGATCTTGTCGCATCGTAATACTCCTCTTCAAAAAATTGTTTGATCCGTTTGTATTGCGGGATCACTTTTGTTCTAATCACAGCTTCAGCAGCTGCCAGTACTGAATCTCTCTGAAGCCCGGTAAGTGTTTCAGGCAGCTCTTTAAAAGGGGAATAGAAATAGCTATCATAAACCTCAGCAACAATATGGTCATCGTAAGTGGATTCATATCCCTTAAAGATCACTTTTGGTTGTGAAACCCCTTTTTCCAATCCCTCACGAATGTTTTTAAGTTGAAGATCTACATAGTTTGGCAGTGCATTCAACTTCTTGAGATATTTTTTAGCTTGTTCATAATTGCTAATAGGTCTGACCATATAGGGCCAACTGACGTGAAATCCGGAGTCTGAAAGCAAAGGATTCAGAAATCGTTCAAATTTGTAATAGTCAATTCTGTCCTGGAGGACAAAAGCGAGAAGTTCTGAGGATATAGCGTCAGATTCGGCCAGATCATCAGGAGACAGCGCCTTCACCTTTTGTAAAAGGCTATCTGCAAATTCCGCAGTTTTTCTATATCGTTCCCTGGTGGGTAATCCCATAGGATAGACGTCTTCGTCATAGGCCTCATACGCTTCATATGCCTCGATCAAGTTGGCCAAAGGCTCTTCATTCTTCTCAGTTCTGCAGGAAAGGAATAATAAGGTGCAAAGACCTAACGCAATAAATTGAATTTTCATAGAAATTGGTTGATCTGCTACAAAATACAATTTTTTATGGAGTCAATTCCAGGGACGTGTTCTGACTTGAAAAGGCTACAAATATGTTCGATTTCTTTTATGTATTTTTGGGGAATTTCAAAAAGCAGATGTTGACATGAAAAAGATGATATTTTTATTACTAGGGCTGGGATTAGCGTGTAATTCTTCTCAAAAGCCTGTGGCGGATACATCTAATGAAGTTGCGCCAGTGATGAATGCAGTCAGTTTTGCACAGACCATCACAGAAGAAGATCTACGCGAGCATTTGGTCGTGTATGCTTCAGACGAATATGCCGGGCGTGAAACTGGCACTCCCGGACAAAAATTAGCCTCTGAATATATAAAAAGCGCATATGAAGCACTGGAGATACCTGCAGCCAAGAATGACGGGGATTATTTTCAGAAAGTGCCATTAGAACTTACCAAACTCCCTAACGGAACGGTAAGTATCGATAATACCACTTATTCTATAGGCACTGATTTTATCACTTTCTCACAATCTGAAAGTTCACATCAGGGTCTTGTTTTTGCCGGCTATGGGATTGATACGGAAGGATATTCCGACTATGCTAATCTGGATGTAACAGACAAAATTGTCCTGATCAAAGCCGGGGAGCCAAAAAATGAAGATGGCACCTATGTAATCAGCGGAACTGAAGAAACTTCTGTGTGGAGTAATATGAGTGAGGCCATTGGAAAGAAATCTGAGGTTGCCAATGACCAGGGTGCCAGTGGAATATTCTATTATGACCCGGTGAACTATCCAAGGTTTGAGGGATATTATAACTATATGCGAACTAATGATCGCGGCCAAATGCAGGTGATATCGGAAGATTCAAATACAGTAATGATCTTAATGAATACTGAGCTGGCAAAAAAAGTATACCCAACTATTGAAACCGCGACCGCTGGGGAAGCACTTGATATCCCTATAAGTTTTAGTTTAAAATCAAATAATGAAGTTATTGATACAGAGAATGTTATATCATTTATAAAAGGCAGTGAAAAACCTGATGAATATGTGGTTATTTCTTCTCATTTAGATCATATCGGCGTGAACGCGGATGGGAATATCAATAATGGCGCAGACGACGATGGTTCTGGTACAGTAGCGATGTTAGAGATCGCAGAAGCCTTTGCAGAGGCAGCCAAAAAGGGCCAGGGGCCTAAAAGGTCTGTTGTCTTTCTTCATGTTACCGGAGAGGAAAAAGGATTGCTGGGCTCACAGTATTATACGGACTACGATCCCATATTTCCTTTGGCAAATACTGTCGCCAATTTAAATATCGATATGATCGGTCGGATCGATCCAAAACGCCAGGGAGGTCGCAATTATGTATATCTGATTGGATCTGATAAATTAAGCCAGGAATTACACACGCTTTCAGAGACTATCAATACTACTTATACAAATCTGGAATTGGACTATAAGTACAATGATGAAAATGATCCAAATCGCTTCTACTACCGAAGTGATCATTACAACTTTGCAAAAAATAACATCCCGATCATATTCTATTTTAATGGCACGCATGATGATTATCACAGACCAAGTGACACTGTAGAAAAGATCAATTTTGATCTCTTGCAAACCAGAACACAGTTAATCTTTCATACCGCCTGGGAAGTTGCCAACAGGGACAACCGCGTCGCTGTGGACACGATGACTAAATAGCGATTGGATTTCGAAAACAACAGACAAGAAAAAGTCCTTCCAAACGGAAGGACTTTTTTAATGGGTGGAAGACCGGTTTCGAACCGGCGACCTCTGGAACCACAATCCAGCGCTCTAACCAGCTGAGCTACAACCACCATGATTTAGGCGATGGCAAAGTTACTTCTTTTTATCATTTGGTCAAATCATTCTATCGGAATCTGGCATAGAATAAAGGTTTTTTGACAGCTATATTTGTAGGAATTTACATCATGATGTTTTTATAGTATTTTTCTTACAAAATCGGACGAACGACACTCTTTTCCCGCTAAAACATCGCAAATTGACTAGTTGACAACATTAATTATAGCCGCCCTGCTCCTTACCTTAATTTTATAGCACCAATAAAACGTCCTCAAAACGTATAATAAACCTGACCATGCTCCTGAGAATCAGCCTAAAAAGCCTCTCTTTTTATCTGAGCTTTATCTTTCTTCTCCCAGCAATAGGGCTAGCACAAGGTGCTGACGAGTCTATTCCATCAGATGAGGGCTCAAGGCAGCATGTTCCGGCACATATATTTACCAAAGACACCACATATATTCATAAACTTATTACTATGGCGTCCGGGTTGCGATACCATCATACGGATAGTGTAGCATTACTGGCCCAAAAAACGCTACAATTAAGTACTGAACTTGCCTATACCAAAGGTGAGATCAATGCCCGGATTTTATTAGGCGCCTACTACTCTGATAAAGGTAATTCCGATAGCGCCTTTGCACAACTAAGGAAAGCAAGGGAACTTGCCCAGGAGATAGGGCATAAAAACCTGGAAGCTAAAACCATAAATGACATGGCTAATGAATATGGCTTTAATGGACAATATGCCCACTCTCTAAAAACCTATCTTGAAGGAATAGAGATCGCGAAAGCTGCAGAAAATAAGCCCATGCTTTCGGTTCTCTACGAAAATGTGGCCAATGTATACGCCG
>JAOTYW010000264.1 GCA_029861705.1 Flavobacteriaceae bacterium | reverse complement strand
CGGCATCTATTGTAATGATATCCCCATTTTTGATCAGTGCAATAGTACCCCCGACCTGGGCTTCCGGAGAAACGTGGCCAACTACGAAGCCATGCGTACCCCCTGAAAAGCGTCCATCTGTGATCAAGGCAACTTCCTGTCCCAATCCTGCACCCATGATGGCTGCCGTTGGTTTGAGCATTTCCGGCATCCCTGGTCCACCTTTCGGACCTTCGTACCGAATCACTACAACTTCACCTTTCTGCACTTCCCCGGCACCTATTCCGGTATTCGCCTCAAATTCACTATTGTATACCCTGGCAGGACCACTAAATAAGAGTCCTTCTTTCCCGGTAATTTTGGCTACTGCCCCCTCTTCGGCAAGATTGCCATAGAGAATGCGTAAATGCCCTGTTTCTTTTATTGGATTGCTTAACGGTTTTACTACCTTCTGCCCTTCTGTCAATCCCGGAACTTCGGCCAGATTTTCGGCAACAGTTTTGCCTGTAACAGTCAGACAGTCGCCATGCAGCATGCCGTTTTTAAACATAAATTTCAGCACTGCTGGTGTCCCGCCAATTCTGTGTATATCCTCCATCAAATACTGGCCGCTAGGTTTTAGATCCGCCAGGAAAGGCGTAGTATCTGAGATCTTTTGAAAATCATCCAGGGTAAAATCAATCTTAGCAGCTTTGGCAATGGCTAAAAAGTGAAGCACTGCATTAGTAGAACCTCCCAGGACTATGATAAGTCGGATCGCATTTTCAAGCGACTTAGCTGTGATTATATCACTGGGTTTGATATCTTTTTCCAGGAGTGAAGCAATAATCTCTCCAGCCTTTTTACAGTCCTGGTTTTTCTCAGCACCTAAAGCAGGTACGGACGAATTAAAGGGCAAGGACATCCCGAGGGCTTCTATGGCAGATGCCATCGTATTGGCTGTGTACATCCCACCACATGCGCCGGCACCCGGGCAAGCATTTTGAATTACACCTTTATAATCAGTTTCGGAAATGGTCCCGGCAACTTTCTCTCCCCATGCTTCAAAAGCTGAGACGATATCTAATTTCTTATCCTTATAGCATCCGGAAGCAATAGTGCCTCCATATACTAGAACCGATGGTCTGTTCAACCGGATCATCGCCATAAGTGCACCCGGCATATTCTTATCGCATCCGACAACAGTGATCAAACCGTCATAACTCATTGCCTGCACTACGGTTTCCATGGAATCCGCTATAATATCACGCGAAGGCAACGAATAGCGCATTCCCGGAGTTCCCATGGAAATACCATCACTTACACCGATAGTATTGAAAATGAGTCCGACTGCGTTATTTTCCTGAACGCCCGACTTTACCTGAGTGGCCAGGGTATTTAAATGCATATTACAGGGATTCCCCTCATAGCCTGTACTGGCAATTCCAACAAATGGTTTCTTTAGATCTTCCTCGCTTAACCCAAGCGCATATAACATGGCCTGAGCAGCGGGTTGAGTAGGATCCTGGGTAACGTTTTTACTGTATTTCTTTAGTTCCATACGTGCACGTATTCCCCGAATTCACTTGCCTTTCAGGGGAAGTACTTTCAAAGATAGACCTTCCGATAAGCGTACATTTTCAGGCTGAATGATAAGGACAGATTCAAGAAGGGGCTAACTATAATAAATTACTGTATATCAGATATTTAATACGAATTAAATTATCATATTCACTTCCCTTCTTAATCATTTTTCAAGTCCGTTCTTCGGGCTATTGGATTTGAAATTTGCGAAATGAAACCGAGTAACCGTTCTTTGCATCCGTAAACAATGCCCATGGAAAAAACTGTCACTGAAGCAATCAATTATAGACGTTCTGTTAGAATCTATAAAGACACAGCCATTGATCCCGAAAAAGTGAAGTATTGTATAGAAAATGCCGTTCTAGCACCAACGAGTAGCAATCTTCAGTTATGGGAATTTTATCACGTCACGGAGCCGGGTGTAAAAGACAAGCTTGTACACGCATGTATGGGGCAGCCTGCCGCTAAAACAGCGCAGCAATTGGTAGTTGTCGTCGCCCGTAAAGACCATTGGCGAAAAAGGGCTAAAGCTAATATTGCATTTCTGGAAGCTAGTTTTGGAAAAAATGACAAGGAAGACCAAAGCAATCGAGAGAAATTTGTTTTCGACTACTATAAGAAATTGATCCCATCCATCTATGTGGACTTCCTGGGGATTCTGGGCTTTATCAAATACATGATTTTTAATATTATAGGGCTATTCCGCCCTATTTACAGGCAGGTTAGATTATCCGATATGCGTATTGTAGCACATAAAAGCGCAGCGCTCGCAGCTGAAAATTTTATGATCTCAATGGCTGCCATTGGGTATGACACATGCCCTATGGAAGGAAGTGATACATTGCTTATAAGAAAAGCCCTGGGATTACCTGCGGGAGCTGAGATCAATATGGTTATCGGCTGTGGGATACGCGAACCTCATGGGGTGTACGGACCCAGGTTTCGAGTGCCATTTGACAAGGTTTATAAGCGCGTATAAAACGGCTATTTATTGTATTCCAGTGGTACAAAACGGAAACGGTCCCCTGTTTTTAGTTGTGCCAATTTATTAAGCGATTTTTCTTCGATCTGGAGTATTCTTGGGTAGCCCCCCGTAGTCTGGGCGTCTCTCATTAATATAATCAACTTACCCCCCGGGGTGTACTGAACGCTACCTGGCAAGGTAGCAGAGGTGAGTATGGTTTCGGAATGAGGGCCAATTCCCTCTACTATTTGATATGCCATCCGATTGTTTTCCTTGGCCACTGTGAACTTGGAATGCCATAATTGATCCATTTGTGGAGCTTGAATCATCTTGAATTCAGGCCCGGGAAAAGCCATAAGCTTTACTGCATCCTCTTTTTCTCTTTGAATTGAGGTCAGCTTAGGTCTAAACTCCGCCCATGCTATACAGGGCAACTCCTGCCCTTTTTTTATTCGATTCTGATAGGTAATAGGCTTGTAGAATGAGCGACTGTTCAGGATAATGTCCGTTTGAATTCCCCCTTTTACGGCAAGATACGCCCTGAAACCCGATTGGAGTGTTCCAAATTGCAAGTGGTCATTTTCTTCCACCTTAACTACCGTATTCAAAGGGATCTCAA
>JAOTYW010000263.1 GCA_029861705.1 Flavobacteriaceae bacterium | reverse complement strand
TTGGTTCGTAGTTCTTGGTTTCTGGTGGTTCTGAGCTATCTTTATGAGATTTCTCACACTCATTTCAATCGGTTCGAAATGACGAAATATCCGAAGGAGAAGATGTCATTTCGAAATGAGCTGCGAAGAAGCGATTGAGAAATCTCATGAACTCTCTTCAAACTCCTATATCTTCCTGTAGATCTCCTTCAGGGTTTCTGCGCATACCTTATCCTGCCAGTTTTTACCCAAGGCATTTTCCCACAAAGGCCTCATGCTCATGGCAACCCGGATCATCGTATCCATTTCCCCTTCTGTAATATCCGCACAAATGCCGGTCGGTAATTGGATATCCTGCCTGTCCATCATGGCCTGAAATAAGGCCACACCTTCCGGATAGTACTCACTTAAATGATTAAATACAAGGCAATTAGCCAAGCCATGTCTAACTCCTTTTACATAAGACAATCCATAACTGACTGCATGAGCTACACCTACCTGGGAGAAAGCGATACTCATCCCCCCATGCCAGGAAGCCATCATTAATTGCTCCTGCTTTTCTTCAACACTGCCCTCTTCCAGGAAAACTTTTTTGCAGAGCTCGTATGCCTTTTCACCATAGCTTTTACTGAATTCATTCAGATAAGTCCCTTTTAATGATTCTACACAGTGAATAAAACAATCCATCCCGGTATAAAACCACTGATCATGCGGAACTCCATTCGTAAGATCGGGGTCCAGGATCACCTGGTCAAATGGCGTATGGTCTGAATTAATACCTAATTTTTTCTCAGGCCCCATCAGTACTGCCGTACGGGACACCTCAGCCCCGGTACCACTGATCGTAGGGATGCCTAAATGATAGACCCCTGCCCTATCTACCAGGTCCCAGCCTTGATAATCGGCCGAAGTGCCCTTGTTCGTAAGCATGACAGCAATAGCCTTGGACAGATCCATGAGCGTGCCACCCCCAATGCCAACAATGCCCGAAGGGACTTCATCATATTCTTTCTCCAATAATGCGACCAGCGCATCTACCTGGGCCGTTTTGGGTTCTTCATCAGCCGAAATAAAAATGATCCTGTCATTAAAAAGGAGGGGCAAGCGGGAAGCCAGTGCCTTACCTTCAAAGATGTCATCGACCAGAAAAATTACAGGAGCTTCTGAATTCTTTCGCTGGGGCAATAGGATATCCCCTAGCTGACTAAAGCTCCCGCGACCATAGACTACATGCTTGACCAAAGGAAAATTACCATGGGTGGTAATTTTTGCCTTGGCGGGGGAACCAGATGTACTTTGTTTTGTTTCCATTTAGGTGAGGTATGGTAATATTTCAGGGAGGGTATTAATCGTCATATGATTGTTATCGTGCTCATCATCAGACACTACTTCATGAACCCAGGTCGTGTGAAATGGGACATGCACCGCCTGTGCACCTATATTTAAGATAGGCAAAATATCGGACTTGAGGGAATTGCCAATCATTAAAAAGGTCTCTACAGGTATCTCCAGATGCTCTAATAAATTTAGGTAATTCGTTTCTTTTTTATCACTTAAAACTTCAACATGATGGAAATACCGACTCAGTCCGGATTTTTCCAATTTGCGTTCCTGATCCAGGAGATCGCCTTTTGTAAGTACGATCAGCCTGTATTTATTTTCCAGTGCCTTTAATACTTCTTCAACACCTGGCAGCAACTCCACCGGCCTGGCGATCATGTCTTTCCCAATTTGCAGGATCTCTCCTATCGTACTTTGGGAGATCTGTTTATTAGACAGATCAAGGGCAGACTCGATCATAGACAGTACAAAGCTCTTTATGCCATATCCGTAATGTTCCAGGTTATTGATTTCCGTTCTAAAAAGCTCCTGGTCTACTTTGTTCTTTGTTTCGTAGTGCTCTAAAAGCTCAGCGAATTTTTCTTCAGACTCCCGGAAATAGGTTTCATTCACCCAGAGTGTATCATCTGCGTCAAACCCAATTGTATCTATATGGCTAAAATCTACGTCCATGCCGCTTTTGCTCTTTCAAGATCTTCGGGCGTATCAATTTCAATGCCCGTCACCTGTGATTCAACCATTTTTATCTTTTTCCCGTGTTCCAGGAATCGCAACGCCTCCACTTTTTCAGCAGCTTCCAGCGGACCGATCGGCAGCGTCGTAAAGTCTTTTAATGCCCTTTTTCGAAAGGCGTATATACCTTTGTGTTTAAATACGGCTACTTCCCCTTCGGAACGATTATGCGGTATTGGGGAACGTGAAAAATACATGGCAAAATCCTGTTGATCCACGATCACTTTTACCGTATTGGGATTCTCGATCTCCTCTTTATTTGTTATTCGGGTCATGATAGAAGCCAGGTCGATCACAGCATCCGGGTCTTCCCTGAAAACATCAATGACACGCACCAGGCTTTCTCTTTCCGTAAAGGGTTCATCGCCCTGAACATTTACGACAATGTCTACATCCATATCGGCCACAGCTTCTGCAATCCGATCGCTTCCACTCTCGTGTTCCCGGGTACTCATAATGGCCTTTCCGCCTGCATCTTTAATGGTAGCCATGATCAATTCGCTATCTGTTGCCACAAAAACCTCATCAAATAATCCGGTATTGACGGTGGCTTCATAGGTGCGGACAATAACAGGTTTCCCCGCCAGGTCTTGCATTAATTTGGCAGGAAATCTAGTTGCAGCATAGCGCGCAGGTATGACAGCGATTATTTTCATAGGAATAGTTATCCGCTTGGGTTACGTCTGGGGCGCAATTTGCGATAGATACTAAAAATGATGGCCAGGATGATCACAACCAAAACGGCTGCTATGATCGGGGCAAAAATAGACGCGACACTTACTACGGTTGCCGTACCGGTTTCTATGGTAGAGACGACAGGGTTTGCTAGTCCACCTGTGGTAGCCGTTGAAGCCAACCTGCTTGTGGCAGACGCTCCTTTAATCGCTGTAGCTGTTCCTCCCCCGGCAATAATGGCAAGGGACCAGGTGACAACTGGGTCCAGATTGGCAACAGTAGACACCATTACTGCTGTCCCGGCAATGGCAGCCAGCGGCACTGCAATACTGTCAAGAAGGTTATCAAACCATGGGATAAAATAGGCAAAGATCTCAATGATAGTAGCAGCGCCTAAGGTGATGACGGCGGCTAAACTTCCTA
>JAOTYW010000071.1 GCA_029861705.1 Flavobacteriaceae bacterium | reverse complement strand
AGGACATCCTTGGACCAATGTGTTTCGATTATGGCTTTGGTCCGTTCAGATGGGTGTGTACTTCTGCTGATCCCAAGGATCTGGCACGAACAGATTCAATTGCAAAAGATGCATTAGAAGCCTTAAAAATTTCTGCGCCAGAATCTATTCGTGTGCAACTGGAAGATAACATCCAATGGATCTCCCAGGCCGAAGAGAATGCATTGGTCGTGGGTTCCCAGGCGCGGATTCTATATGCAGATGCACAGGGCAGGATCAAGATCGCAAAAGCGTTTAACGACGCCATTGCAGCAGGAAGGATTTCAGCACCGATAGTTTTAGGTCGGGATCATCACGATGTGAGTGGTACGGATTCACCATTCAGGGAAACCAGTAATATTTATGATGGGAGTCAGTTTACAGCGGATATGGCAATACACAATGTCATAGGTGACAGCTTTAGAGGGGCCACATGGGTTTCTATTCACAATGGTGGAGGTGTTGGTTGGGGCGAAGTTATTAATGGCGGCTTCGGCATGGTGCTCGATGGCAGCCAGGAAGCAGAAAGGCGACTAGAACTAATGTTATTCTACGATGTCAATAATGGCATTGCCAGGAGAAGCTGGGCGCGTAATCCTGAGGCTTTGGAAGCTATTAAAAGAGAGCTGGACCGCACGCCAGATCTAAAAGTAACCTTGCCGGAAAGTGTCGAGGATACCATCATAGATAGCTTAGATCTATAACTTAGCGCTATGGCAATCTACCAATCAACTGATCCAGCTAAGTACTCCGGGAAGACCGGAAAAGGCGCAGACTATATACACGAGCAAATTCAGTATGCAGATCTTAGTCAAGGCTTTCCGGAGGTAAAAGGGAATGTTATTGGGATTTTGGGATATGCATGTGACGAAGGTGTTCGCAGAAACCAGGGCAGAATTGGTGCGGCAGGAGGTCCCGAAGCCATACGCTCTCAGTTGGCCAAAATGCCATTTCACAAAACAGAGAAGTTTTTAATTGATGCGGGAACTGTCTTGTGTGACGACTCTGATCTAGAAGCTGCCCAACAACTCACAGCCCAAAAAGTGCAGCTACTATTGCAGCATAGCTGCTTTCCCATAATAATTGGAGGGGGTCATGATATGGCCTGGGGCCATTTTATGGGTATTCATTCACATGTAAAGCAAAACGAGAGGATCGGGATCATTAATTTTGATGCCCACCTCGATCTTCGCCAACCAGAACCTCAAGGGAATTCAGGTACGCCATTTTTACAGATCGCCAGCCTTTTGGAAAATGTAGGTCAGGAATTTCATTATTTGTGCCTGGGAGTCAGGAAGGATGCAAATAGCACTACGCTGCTAAATACGGCACAGAAACTGGGTGTCGATATAGTTTTCAGAGAGAATTTCCGACTAGACTTTTTAGTTCAGATTACCAAAACCCTTGAAGGTTTTCTAAACAAGGTGGATCGTGCCTATGTAACTATCGATTTAGATGGTTTTTCTTCAGCCTTTGCACCAGGCGTAAGTGCTCCTTCCCCATTGGGTTTTGATACAGATGTCGTACTGTCCTGCCTTGAGAAAATTTTCGCCTCTAAAAAAGTGATCAGTTTAGATATTGCAGAAATGAATCCTACATACGATCAGGATAACCAAACTGCTAAACTAGCGGCCGGTCTTTTACATCAAATAATAGATTGGATATAACTTATTCCAACCAGGATTGATGGTAGGTACCGTCATCCAGGTCTAAAGCTGCCTGTGTTAACTTAAGTGGCTTGAACGTATCGATCATTACAGCCAATTCTTCCGTCTTGCTTTTACCAATACTCGCTTCGTAAGTACCCGGATGTGGTCCGTGGGGTATCCCGGCAGGATGTAATGAAATATAACCTCGATCAATATTATTCCGACTCATAAAATCGCCATCTACATAATAAAGTACCTCATCAGAATCTATATTCGAATGATTATAAGGCGCAGGGATTGCTTTTGGATGGTAATCATAGAGTCGTGGAACAAAACTGCAAACCACGTAGGCAGAAGTTTCAAAAGTCTGGTGTACCGGAGGCGGCTGATGTACGCGCCCGGTTATAGGTTCAAAATCGTGAATAGAGAAACCGTACGGATAATTATACCCATCCCATCCAACAACATCAAACGGATGAGAAGCATAGATCATATGATGCAATTGCCCTTCTTTTTTCACCTTCATCAGGAAATCCCCTTTCTCATCAAAAGTCTGCAGGTTTTGAGGCAGTTTAAAATCGCGCTCGCAGAAAGGCGAATGCTCCAGGTGCTGTCCGAACCAATTTCGATATCGCTTAGGTGTATATATTGGGTGATACGATTCTGTGACAAGCAACCTGTTTTTGTCTGTATCAAAATGGATCTGATAGATCATCCCGCGAGGAATCAAAATATAATCCCCGTATTCAAATGGGATCTCCCCTAAAAACGTTTTTACAACTCCCGTACCCTCATGGATAAATAATAATTCATCGGCATCGGCATTCTTGTAGAAATAATCCGTCATAGATTTTCTGGGTGCAGCAAGTCCGACATGTACATCGCTATTAAATAAAATGACTTTTCTACTCTCCAGATAATCATCTTGAGGCGGTAATTCAAGTCCCTTGAGCAAGCGGGAAGTAATATTATGATCAATTGCTGCTTTAGGTGATATATCCACAGCTTTTTGTACCTCTTTTACCATTGTTGGCCTGTGAACATGATAAAGCAGCGAAGACATGCCGTCAAAACCAATGGTCCCAAAGAGTTGCTCATAATACAACGAACCATCCGGTTTTTCAAAAACGGTATGTCGTTTATGAGGTATTTTTCCTAATGTATGATATAGTGGCATAGGCTAGATTTATCTACTAAAATTACGACAATTCTCAGGCATCTAAAACTACTTTGGTACAAATAAGTGGAAAGAAAAAAAGCCTTCCAAAGAGCGATAATAATCGCTAGGAAAGCCTTTCATTGGTTAGTAATCCACATCTAAATGTGGTTACCTCACCTTGCCCCGTTTTATTGGGGCACAACACAACGGTACAAAGATAGGAAAGCTAATTGACTTGCACCTCATTATGCAATTATCTGGAGCCGAATCACCAGTACTGTCCTACTGGAAATCGGGAGAAATCGATCGTTAATCTAAGCTTGTTTTGTTGAATTAGTAAGATAATATTCTCTTTTATCAGACAAATGGATATTGACGGTCACTTTATCGATACTTGTGCATCATTTATCGTAAAATCCTAATTACCACCAATTTAGGCTCTATTTTTAGATTGCCCTAAGCCTAAAACATGAAACCTACAATCTTTTTCACCTTCTGTGTGATGCTTTGCCAGAGCAGTTTTGCTCTGGGAACAAAAGACTCTACTTTAATAGCGACTACTTCATCCATTATTTCGAATACCATTCCTTTACCCGAAGAAGTCAACCAACCTTTATTATGGATCAAGAACAGGCAGCTATCAAACGGACTTGTGGAGAGCGCTGAAGGATCAAATTTTGTATCCCTCTACGACAACGCCCTTGCAGCCCTGGTTTACACCATTCATGATGATCGCGAAAGCACGGAGAAGATTTTAGATTATTTCAGCCATCGTTTGGACACCGAATTTATCGAATTTGGAGGCGGCTATTATCAATTCCGACGTGGAGACGGGAGTCAGACACGAAGAAAGTGGATTGGCGACAACGCCTGGCTACTGATAGCCATCAATCATTATTCAGAACGATTTTCAAGTTCCAAATACGAAACTATGGCCTTAGCATTAGAGAATTGGCTAAGGACACAACAAGCCGAAGATGGAGGATTATGGGGAGGTATCCAGGCAAATGGCAAAAGGATCCACAAGATCACAGAAGGCATCATCACCGCATTTAACGCTGTTCCCGGCTATGACGATTTCCACAAGGGTATATTATTATATCTGAAAGAAAATCGGTGGGATCAAAAAGAAAGCTTGCTTCTTGCATGGCCTGAGAACCCAAAGTATCAATATGCAATGGATCTGCATTCATTAGGTTCCCTCATCTATCCGACCTTATCGGATCAGCTTCTAACAAAAGCTGACAGATATGGCACCCGGCAAATTTCATCAATAAACGGCCAAAAAATACGTGGATACTGCTTTGATGAAGACAAAGATGTGATCTGGTTGGAAGGTACTGCCCAAATGGCTCTTGCTTTTAATCAATCGGGCATGGAAGAAGAAGGGAAACAATTAATACGAGAGATTAAAAAGACGCTGATATATTCAAAGACAAATGATTCAGTTGCGGGTGTTCCTTATTCTGTCAATCAGGGCACCAACTATGGTGAATCAAAACTTTGGGAGCATGCAGACCAGGCTGCAGCTATATCTTCAAGTGCCTGGTACGTTTTTGCCTTAAAAAACTTCAATCCCTTTAAGCAGGCCGGGAATAAGAATGTACCTGCTGCAGACAAATTCTGGTTGAGATAAATCTTTTAATAGCCCTTTAACATGAAAAGGAATATTATTTCTATAATTTTCATGGTATGAAGGATCGATCCATGTTCTGGGTAGCTTTTACCACGCTGATCTTAGTCCTGGTGACACTAGTGGCTTCTATGGATTTTGCCTTTAAATGGGTATTTTTCTTAACCATCCTTGGTCAAACTTTCCTGATCGTCATGGTACTTCGAGTCTTGAAGTCAGACTATACTACACAAAAAACTTTTGATGATTTTTATGAGGACTATCCTATTGGCAGGAACTCCTGATCATTCAGGTAGTACCAGAATAGGGGTTTTAGTGTGAAAAATTACTTTTTTAATTACAGGCTCACGCAGTATTTCCTCAAGAAAGCTATGCTTGTAGTGCACAAGGGAAACCATATCAACTTCCATATCCTCCAGGAAGTGTTGTATTACCTTGGACTTACTCCCATAATAAGGCATCTCATGAAGTGTATAAGATACGCTGGATAAATATTCTTCGAGTATGCTCTTGTTGGATTGTTGGTATTTACTTAATTCCTGTTCTTCCTTAATATGCATTACCCTGATCTTTGAGCCATATGTAGAGGCAATATCCAATAAGGGTTGTAGCACAATAGCGCTAAAATTCCGTTTATAATCTGTAATAAAAGCTATCTGTTTAGGAGGGGCAAAGCTGGCCTCCGGCGGGATAGTCAGCACAGGACATTCCTGAGCAGAATTTAATATGCGAACCGTATTGCTGCCTAAGAACACATCCTTTAAAGCACTTTCTCCAGTTGTACCGGTTACCACAAGTCGTATATCATTAACTTCGGATAGATTGCAAATTTCTTCTGTTAGAATATTAAAAGAAGAAATGGTTTTAAACGTATGTAGTGGATTTGCGTTCTTTTTATGCAAGCTCGCTACCAATTCCTGTAAACCTTGTTCGGAAGCATTTTGTACACTCTCTTCCAAAACGGAACCGTGTAAAGATGTGGCCATAAACCTGCTATGTGATATAGCCGGTGTATATGTATTTAGCAAATGAAAAGAGCACGTATCTGATCTAAATAAGGCTCTGGCATATTCTAAGGCGCGGTCTGCAGTCTCAGAAAAATCGGTGGGGACAATAACATGCTTGCACTCCATAGTTCTATAATCTATGGCGTAAAAATAATGGCCCGTACAGGCCAAAACAATGATTTATATCAGGTTTGAATCAGAAGCCATCCACAAGATCCTGTAGCTTCTTGGCATCGGTGATACCCAATTTCTTTCCTGAACTTTTCAAAAGTCCCTTCTTCTTAAATTCAGAAATGATTCGGATACATGATTCGGTAGCAGTACCTACCACATTGGCAATATCTTCTCTCGATAACACCAATCTTAAGTAGCCATCTTTATCTTCACCAAAATTATTCTTAAGATAAAGGAAGGCCTCAGCTATGCGCTGTTTTACTGTTTTTTGAGACATATTGACGATCACATCGTCTGCCTCTCTTAGATCGTGGGCCATATGGCGGAGTACTTCAAATGTGAAATTCGGATTTTGATGCAAGGTATTTACGATGGACTCCTTAGGAATGAAACAGACCTCCATATCATCAACAGCAATGGCGCTTAGGTTTGCAGTTTCCTCAGCTATCACCGATCGCTGCCCCATAACTTCACCCTTAGTGGCTAATTTGACTATTTGATCTTTCCCATTAGCGCTGAGCTTAGATAATTTAGAAATGCCAGATCGAACACAGTACACACCATTTAACTTTTCACCTTCTTCGAAAAGTATGTCTCCCTTCTTAATCGTTTTGGATGACTTGGTGTCAGAAACTTTCTTCAATTCTTCCTTGCTCATCGCCCGTAAAGAGTTGAATTGTCTTATTATACAGTTCTCACATCGGTTATCACTGCTCATATATAAAAAATAGAGAATAAAGGTATGTAAAACCTG
This sequence comes from Flavobacteriaceae bacterium, assembly GCA_029861705.1. Lineage (GTDB taxonomy): Bacteria > Bacteroidota > Bacteroidia > Flavobacteriales > Flavobacteriaceae > HDS-28. The sequence goes on along the minus strand of JAOTYW010000071.1, from coordinate 5,460 downwards.
ATAATTATCATATACAGAACTAGTGGTATATTAGACATTTGTCGCTACAGGTTAGTAAATGTGTTATGGACAGTAATCACTGTTATCATTGCGGAGATCAATGCCGGTCTACGGCAATAGTCTATGATAAGAAGATCTTCTGTTGTCATGGGTGTAAAACGGTATATGACTTATTTAGGTCTAAAGACCTGTTATACTATTATGAATTGCAGGAAGAAGCTGGCAGATCGCCGGTTTCCTCCAAATCTCAATTTGACTACCTGGAACAGAATGAGATCATTGAGAAATTACTGGACTTTGACCATGGTGATTTCAAGGTGATTTCCTTCAATATCCCCAATATACATTGCAGTTCGTGTATTTACGTTCTTGAAAACCTCCACAAGATCCATCCGGGAATACAAGCTGCGCAAGTAGATTTTCCCAGGCAATCGGTGCGGGTGAATTTTAAGTCCTCTCTTATTTCTCTGAAAGATCTGGTAATCCTCTTGAACAATATTGGTTATCCGCCTTATTTGTCTGCTGATGACCTTGAGAAACCTAAGATCAAAAAGAACAGAAAACTAATATACCAATTAGGTGTCGCCGGATTTGCGTTTGGGAATATCATGTTCTTGTCATTTCCGGAATACTTTGATCTGTATGGAACACCGGGTACTGAAGCAGACAATTGGTTTCTTTATTACAAAGACCTTTTTCGATGGTTGATGTTTGGACTTTCCCTTCCTGTGGTTCTCTATGCAGGGAAGGATTATCTGATCTCAGCGTTTAAAGGAATTCAATCCCGGGTGTTGAATATAGATGTTCCCATTACCCTTGGGATTCTTGCACTTTTTCTCAGGAGTACACTGGAGATCTTTCTGGATCTTGGCTCCGGTTATTTTGACAGTCTCTCCGGATTGATATTCTTTCTTCTGGTTGGAAAATATTTTCAACGCAAAACCTACGATTCCCTCTCTTTTGAAAGAGATTATAAGTCCTATTTCCCCATAGCGGCGAACAGGATCAACCGTAAAGGAAAAGAAGAGAGTATAGAAATATACCGGATTCAAAAAGGAGATTTGCTGGCGATTCGACACGGAGAGTTGATCCCAGCTGATAGTCGAATTATCAAAGGGAATGCTTTAATAGATTACAGTTTCGTGACAGGGGAATCTGCCCCCGAACAGCTCAAACAGGGCGATAAGCTCTTTGCAGGCGGCAAACAGGTCGCCGGAAGGATCGAGATCTCCGTGATCAAGTCGGTTTCACAAAGTTATCTGACACAGCTCTGGGATAACGCTGTTTTTGATAAAGACAAAACTACAGCCTTTCAAAACCTCACAGATCGAATAGGCAAGCATTTCACATTGGCCGTATTAAGTATTGCTGCAATAGCTACCGCTTTTTGGCTCTATAATGATGCCTCCCTGGCCTTAAATGTCTTTACGGCTGTACTGATCATAGCCTGTCCTTGTGCAATTGCGCTTGCCGCGCCCTTCACATTGGGAAATCTGGTGCGTATTCTGGGCAGAAAAGGACTATACCTAAAAAATGCTCAGGTTATAGAACGCATGGCACAGACAGATACGGCTATTTTTGATAAAACTGGGACGCTTTCCAGTACGCGGGATACACATATAACATATTCGGGAATGCCGCTTAGCAAAACCGAAGAATCCCTACTCCTGAATACGCTAAATGCCTCTAATCATCCATTGAGCAGATCTTTACGAAAGATCCTGAAAGAACACGAAATAACAACTTTAGATACCTATCAGGAGATCCCCGGACAGGGTATTAGCGGCAAAGTTTCAGGCGCAACCATTAAGGCAGGTGCAGCCGATTATGTGGGCCGTCCTGAAAAAAAGAATGAAAATGATACAGCAGTCCATATTAGTAGTAATGATCTGTACAAAGGTTATTTCTCTTTTAAGAATACCTATCGAGAAGGGATGATACCGCTTTTTAGTTCATTAAAAGAGCGAATGGACGTCGCTGTATTATCTGGCGATCGATCAGGCAAATCAGAAGAGCTTCGGGACATCGTTCCTCCACTTACCCCTATGTTTTTTGGTCAAAAACCTGAGGATAAACTCCAGTTTATAACCAAACTTCAAAGCAGCGACAAAAAGGTGTTAATGGTGGGAGATGGACTTAATGATGCAGGTGCATTGGCGCAGAGCGATGTGGGTATTGCTGTTGCAGAAGACGTACATGTATTTTCGCCAGCATGCGATGCGATCATTGATGCCAATAAATTGCAACATCTTGGCGATTATATGAGCGCAAGCAGACAGGGAATGACCATAATTCGCTTATGCCTTGTTTTCTCCATAGTGTATAATCTTGTTGGATTATACTTTGCAGTAACCGGACAATTGGCGCCAATAATAGCCGCTATATTAATGCCGCTAAGTTCAATCAGTGTCGTGGCATTTGCCACAATGGCAACCAATTGGACAACTCGAAAATTAAAATAAGTATTAGCTGATATTTGTCATATTACAAGACAATGAACAAAAGTAGTTTTACATCGCAATTCAGGAAGGTATGAGTGTAATATATGTGTTGCTGGTAATCAGTCTAACTGTTGCCATCGGCTTTTTTATAGCATTTATCGTTTCGGTGAGAACCGGACAATATGATGATTCTTATACCCCATCCGTGAGAATGCTCTTTGAGGACGAGATCGTCAAAGAACCGGCAGCCTCAGAATCAAAAGAAAAATCCAACAATCCATCCAATAAAAATTAGTATCTGATCATGGAAGTACAACAATTTTATTATGACAACAAGATCGTAAAGCAATTTCTTTATGCCACGTTGTTCTGGGGAATCATTGGGATGCTGGTAGGCCTTCTACTCGCATTTATGTTTCTATTTCCCAATCTTACTGATGGCATCTCATGGCTTAGTTTTGGAAGGTTAAGGCCTTTACATACCAATGCAGTTATTTTTGCCTTCGTTGGGAATGCCATTTTTGCAGGTGTTTACTACTCTACACAACGCCTTCTTAAGGCGCGTATGTTTAGTGATTTTCTCAGCAAGGTAAATTTTTGGGGATGGCAGGCCATCATAGTATCGGCCGCTGTCACTTTGCCACTTGGCTATACTACCTCTAAGGAATATGCTGAACTTGAATGGCCGATCGACATCGCCATAGCCTTGATCTGGGTTGTTTTTGCATGGAACTTCATAGGTACTTTGTTAAAAAGACGACAGCGTCATTTATATGTCGCCATTTGGTTCTACCTGGCAACTATCGTAACTGTTGCCGTACTTCATATTTTTAATAGTCTGGAATTACCGGTAAGTGCACTAAAAAGTTATTCTGTTTACGCAGGCGTACAGGATGCACTGGTCCAATGGTGGTACGGACACAATGCAGTAGCGTTTTTTCTAACCACTCCTTTCCTTGGACTAATGTATTATTTTGTGCCCAAGGCCGCTAATCGGCCGGTGTACTCCTATCGTCTATCTATTGTACACTTCTGGTCTTTGATATTCATTTATATCTGGGCCGGACCCCACCATCTTTTATATACATCCTTACCTGACTGGGCTCAGAATCTGGGTGTTGTGTTTTCCGTAATGCTGATCGCACCGTCCTGGGGTGGTATGATTAATGGATTACTCACCTTACGAGGTGCCTGGGATAAAGTACGCACAGATCCGACACTAAAATTTATGGTAGTCGCTATTACAGGATACGGGATGGCCACCTTTGAAGGCCCTATGCTTTCCCTCAAAAATGTAAATGCCATTGCCCACTTTAGCGATTGGATTATTGCGCATGTCCATGTTGGCGCTCTGGCATGGAATGGCTTCCTGACTTTTGGAATGATCTACTGGCTGGTTCCGAAAATGTTCAAGACACGATTGCATTCTATTCCTATGGCCAACTTCCATTTCTGGATCGGGACACTGGGAATTATCCTCTATGCCTTACCTATGTATGTGGCTGGGTTTACACAAGCCCTTATGTGGAAGGATTTTAATCCGGATGGTACCCTGGTTTATGGAAATTTCCTGGAGACAGTTAACGAGATCATCCCCATGTATTGGATGCGAGCCATAGGCGGTACTTTATATATCGTTGGATTTATAGTGATGCTCTATAATATTGTCGTAACTGTCAGAGCGGGTCAAAAAGTTGAAGATGAAATGGCCGAAGCACCAGCGCTTACACGCGTTTCTAAGAAGCGGGCTATTGGGGAAAAATACCACACCTGGTTAGAGCGTAAGCCTATTCAATTGACAATTTTTGCTACCATCGCCATTTTGATCGGGGGAATTGTGCAGATCGTACCAACACTTCTGATTAAATCGAACATCCCGACCATAAGCAGTGTTAAACCGTATTCGCCCTTAGAACTGGAAGGTAGAGATCTGTACATCCGTGAAGGATGTGTAGGTTGCCATTCTCAGATGATACGTCCTTTTAGAAGCGAAGTCGAACGCTATGGCGAATATGCCAAGGCAGGTGAATTCGTATATGATCACCCCTTCCTCTGGGGTAGTAAGCGTACCGGGCCCGACCTCCTTCGGATCGGTGGCAAATATTCGGATAATTGGCATTTTAATCATATGTATGATCCTCAAAGCACTTCAGCCGGATCTATAATGCCTGCCTATCAGTGGCTGATAAGAAACAAGCACGATCGAAGCCAGACCCAGGCAAAGATGGAAGCTATGGCTTCTCTTGGTGTCCCCTATACCGAAGAGGAAATTGCCAATGCCCCATCTAATATGGACGCCCAGGCATTGCAGATAGAAAAGAACCTTCACTCTGACCCAGAATTTGTGATTTCTTACGAGGCAGACAAGGTTATTGCACAGGAAAACGGAAGGGATTTTGTTGAAATGCGGGATCGCGAGATCGTAGCCATGATCGCATATTTGCAGCGATTAGGTACAGATATTAAAGTGAAAGATACAAATGAACCTCTCACCCAAAATAAGTAGATCATGTTGAAATTTGTTAAGAATCATATGGAGAGTATTGAGGGCATTGCCACATACCCGATGATCTCATTACTGATATTTTTCGTGTTTTTCGCCCTGCTTTTCTGGTGGGTGTTTACCACGTCAAAAGAGCACATTAAAGAAGTAAGCGAAATACCCTTGCAAGACGACCAACCTAAAGACATGACATTATGAAAAATCTAGCACCCTGGTGGATCAGGATCCCCGTCGTATTCTTCATCATTTTAGGATTGATGGAGTACTTTATTGATTCTGGCGACAAACCTGCATTTTTGACATATCCCGTTACGCAGGTATTCCTCTTATTGGTCTTATTGATCTTAGTTGGTATAGAATTGATATTAAAATCTATTGAAAATGTCCTTTTTCAAACCTTGTCCATTGAAGCCCAGGAACGCTACCTGGATGCTAAATCTAAAGGCTGGGAGTGGAAATGGGGCAAGCGAATGTACAACAAGCTCCTTGGGTCTAAACCTATTGAGGAAGAAGGAG
>JAOTYW010000262.1 GCA_029861705.1 Flavobacteriaceae bacterium | reverse complement strand
GATCACATCAAAGCTATTTCCCTTTTCCTTACCGCTATTATTTTATTCCAAAGCTGTGCAACTTATAAGACCCCTGTTACACTACAACAAGCCGTTCAGGAAGAGAAGGCGGTGAAGATTGTTACCGTGGATGATGACACCTATAAATACAAGTATATTGTCTATGAAGACGGCCAGTTTTATGGGGTAAAGGATAACCCCGGGGAAGATGTGAAGTTTCCTATCGATACGGAGGAGGTAGCTGATGTGTTGATGAAGAACAGAACAATACCTACTTGGCTGATTATGGCAGTAATAGGTACCGTAGTGGTTGGTTTTTTAGTCTTATTAATAGTGAACCCCTATGGTAGTAATAAATAATGCACGTCGGACCTGAAATAGTCGCTCTGCTTTTTGAAATGACAAACAAAAACCTAAAGCCATGAGAAATATTCATAAGAGACGATTTAAAACCACTGCGCTGGTACTGGCATTCCTGGTCTTGTTTCAGGGATGTGTGGTATATCACAAAACGCCTACAACCCTTGAGCAGGCAAGGCAGGAACACATTAAGACCAAGATCACCAATACTGACAATGAAACCGCGAAATACAAGTACATCACTTATGAAGAGGGTACTTTTTATGGTGTGAAAAAGGAATCTGGGGAACTTGTAAAATATCCCTTAAATGAGGAGGATATCGTTAAGATCATAACGAAGAATAAAACCGCTTCTACCTGGGTTACAGTAACCGTAATTGCTGTACCAATAATAGCCCTTGGTATTGCTATGATAGCTGTAGCTAACTCTGACTTTGGAGGCGGGGGCTGGGTATTTTAGTACTTTATTTGCTCCAATTTTCTTCTTTCTTTTAATACTACAATAGGGGAAGGTATGAAACTTATATATAAAGGTTCAAAGTGGTAAAATGAATAATCTTAAAGCTAGAAGATTAAAACAAGCTTTGGCGGAAGAGAGGGACAAATGAGTGCCAAATCCAGGCTCATATCGCTCGTTTTTTGTACTTTGAAGAGACAAACAAGGATGAGAATATTTATTCGTAACACCATATATTTTTTTAGTCATGAAGAATAAGAAGCTATTAATTACCGGGGCTATAACAATTATTGCAGTATCAATTCTAGCCATTTGGAAAGATCTGGATTTTGAATCTTCAAAGGTGATCAGCTGGATTTTTCGTGTCATAATCTCCCTTGCCGCTGCCATGGTTAGTGTCGCGATCCCTGGATCATTGACTATAGACTATACCAATACGGAGGGCACCTTGAAGTTCGTTAAAGATGAGAATGCCTCTTCTAGGCCCACACTGGCTGATAAAGAACCTAAAATAGTTGCCACCGGCGCTATCGCAGTATTTGTTTTGGTCTACCTTTTCAATCCGATCAATTGATTACTCTGCTTCCTCCCCGAGCGCATAACGCCTTTATCTGTATTGATATTTATCATAAAATTTGATTTTGGCCCATCCTACCTTTAAAGGTCAAGTCCATTGCTATGCTTCATTTCTTCCGTAAAATCCGTCGTGATCTTTTAGATGGCAGCCAATTTTTGAGTTATATGAAATACGCTATTGCTGAAATTATTCTCCTAGTTGTCGGGATCTAAATAGCTTGACTTTATATCATAAATTCTGGTGCGAGACCCGTAACTACCTAAATGACAATTATCATTGGTTTTGATTTGGACTCATCCTAACTTCAAGTGTTAAGCCAATTCTCATGTTCCGATTCTTCCGCAAAATCCGTCGGCAACTATTAACTGATAATAAGTTCAGTAAATACCTGCTGTATGTAATTGTAGAAATTTTTATAGTAATCATAGGTATCCTGATTGCAATTCAGCTTAACAACTGTAATGAGGAAAGGATTGGTGCTGAGAATACCAAACTTCTTTTTCAGGAAGTAAGTGACGAATTGGTGCAGAATATTAAAAATATAGACAGAAAATTAGATATCTATATTCTCAAAGATTCTCTTTATTTCAAAGTGCTCATAAAACGGGTTGAATACGAAGATTACAAAGAATCTCCTTCATTATTTAATTTTGCATTAACAACCGATGGTTGGGGCATTGTGGATCCATTGACTTATGAATGGACCAGCCTTGTGGATGATGACTTCAAAGAGCTGCTTGCAAGAAAAGATAATCTTACAGAGCCACAGGATTCTATCTTTTCAGAACTAAAAGATCTATACGGTAAAAGAAAAATAGATATAGATATAAATGATAAAACCATATATGATACTCATCTTAATTTTAGAGACAAATTGATTAATGAGCTGCCATGGTGGTCCGACTATGTGACCAATAGTTTTGTAACCGATGAAATGATCCAATATGCTTTGGACGATCCTTTCTACCTGAATCAACTGAGTGAATTACGATTTAGGGAATTTTCGCATGCAACCGGAATGCTCTGGTTTAGAACCAAAGCGTTGAACCTCCATAAGAATATTGCTGATATGCTGAATATTGAAAAAGACACCACATTGGTTAAAGACATTGCAGATTTTGAGCACGTCAAAGGTATGTATGAATGGAGTGGTGCGAGGTTTGATATCAGAGGGAAAAATGAATTGAAATCGAGTTTTTGGAGTAATGATTCTTTGGTGGTACAAGAAGCGGATATTTATCCATATTACAATTCTCATTTGATAATCCACACGAAAGAAAAAGGAGAAACCTGGTTGGCTAAGATTGAATTCGGGAAAGACGGGGAAGTTTTGGGGCTAACCTGGTTTGGATTTATGGAGGAGGAGGATGAAAATAAAATCATTTCAAAAAAAATAGAGTGAGCAACATCTTTTGATCGAATCGGATTGGCTTTTAACCAATCTACTTTCGGTGGCTATTCATATTGATTGGGGTTAACTTCGCTCCCTTTGGTTGCTCGTTGGACCCAGTCAAGGTAAATTGGAGAAAAACCTTAGTATTTCTAAGGCTTTGCTGGCGGAATTGATCCAGCAATTCGCTATATTAAGTTCATAGAATTAGCTTCTATAAATTGATTTAAAAATATACTTCCAAGGCACAACTGCCTTCACTGTATTTATGGTCCGGTAGTACCTGCTAAGGATGTGAATCTGTCCCCCTATTTTATTTAGATTGTTGACTACTAAACAACAATAATAAAAGCAATATGGTATTTGAAAAATACAAATGTCATGTGAAGGATTG
>JAOTYW010000261.1 GCA_029861705.1 Flavobacteriaceae bacterium | reverse complement strand
CAGCCTGCTGGAAAATAAGATGTCCATTAATTTTGGTGCCAGTTTGGATCCCTATGCGCTGGATAATCTCAACAGACGCATCAATACGCTGAATGTAAGCAATGGAGGTAGTTTATTCCGCGTTACTTCTGCACGTGCCAATGTCAGTTATAATATAAGCAGTAAGGACTTTCAACGCGATCGGGATGATGACACAGACGAAGATCTTGAAGATCCCTACTCAGGAGAATCCTATGTAGCCTCCAGTGGAGGCCGGACAGACGATCTATTTGGTCGCTCTAACAGCTTTAATCGTGGAAGTTTTGATAGACGGGATCCAGATTCAGTGGAAAACCCGGTATATGGAACTAAAATCCCCTGGGATCTCAGACTACAATATGCCCTAACCTATAGCAATAGTACGCGCCAGAATGATATAACTAATCATTCGCTAATGTTTTCCGGGAATGTAAATCTATCCCCTAAATGGCGGGTAGGTGTTTCTTCCGGATACGATATCAAAAGACAGGGCTTTACAATAACTCAGTTAAGATTCGAGAGGGACCTGGATAGTTTTAAACTGAATTTTAACTGGACACCTTTCGGGAATTTTGAGCGATGGTACTTTTTTATCGGGATCAAAAGTTCCTTACTCTCCGATCTTAAGTGGGAAAACAGGAGTCAACCTCCACCACGATAACCTAATCTAAATAATACTGATATGAAACAGATCATCACATCACCCCATGCCCCTGCTCCAATAGGGCCTTACAACCAGGCTGTTAAATTTGGGAATATGCTCTTTATCTCAGGCCAGATAGCAATTGATCCTCCTAGTGGAGAATTAATTATGAGTTCTATCCAGGAGGAGAGTGAGCAGGTAATGAAAAATCTAAAAACCATTCTTTCAGAAGCTGGAATGCATTTTTCCGATGTCGTCAAAACAAGCATCTTCCTAAAAGACATGAATCAATTTGCCGAAGTAAATGCAGTCTATGGCGCTTATTTTGATCCGGCTACAGCCCCTGCAAGGGAAACCGTGGAAGTAGGGAACCTTCCAAAATTTGTCAATGTAGAGATCTCGATGATCGCTATGACATAGTCTCCCGGTGGAATTCCATCAGCCCTTCGATAGGCCGTTGCCTGATCACACCAAGAACTAGATCATTGCGCTCAATAACTGCAGCCAGTTCCTCTCTTAAATAATAAGCGATACTCCCTACAAAATGGACAGGCACTTTAGTTGCCAGCTCAAATTGCATGATGTAATTGTTTACAAATTGCTGAAACCCTTTGTCTATAACGCCCTTGCAATAGGGGTGCTCTTTATTCTCAATGAGGAAACGGGCAAAAGTAGCCAGGTATGTATTAGGATTGGGTTGCTTGTATAAATTCTCTTTAATCACATCCGGCTCCAGATCGTATTCCTTTGCAAATTTGAAACCCAGATCCTGAGGCATTTTATGAAAATAATAATCCCGGATCATTTTCCTCCCAAAGAAATTGCCACTTCCATCATCCATAGGGATATAGCCTAGTGACACTACTTTTTGAAACAGTTGATGCCCATCGTAATAACTGCAATTAGAGCCGGTACCCAGGATACATACGATCCCCTGCACCCCTATCTTGGTTGTGGAATAAATTGCCGCATAGGTATCTTCCTTCACACTGACTTCTGCTTTGGGAAAGAACTCATTAAAAATTTCCTTCAGAAATTTTTTCATCCTGTCCGTGCCACAGCCAGCCCCGTAGAAGTAGAGATTGGTGACTTTATCCTTGTTCTTGGATAACTCGTAGTTATTGGCGAGTCGGTCTTCAATCACTTCACGCGTCAACACTTCCGGGCTTAAACCCAGGGTTTGGGTCATAAAAAGTTCTGCACCATCAGAATCCAGAGCAATCCAGTCAGACTTCGTCGCGCCACTATCCGCAATAAGGATCATACCTATTTTGGTTTTCTTGGTTTATTTCAGTGTACCCTATAAGCTGGCTGCGTATTCGGCCAGGTCAACCAATTTATTGGAATAACCCGCTTCATTATCATACCAGGATATCAATTTGAAGAATTTTGAATTCAGCTCAATACCGGCACCTGCATCAAAAATGCTGGTTCGGGCATCACCGACAAAATCCTGTGACACAACTGCCTCATCTGTATATCCAATGATCCCCTTAAATTTTCCTTCAGAGGCTTTTTTGACTACTGATTTGATCTCATCATACGAGGTTTCCTTTTCCAGGCGAACAGTAAGGTCGACTGCAGAAACATCGGCAGTTGGTACACGGAATGCCATTCCCGTAAGTTTGCCTTTTAATTCCGGTATCACTTTGGTTACAGCAACTGCTGCCCCGGTAGAAGTGGGTATGATATTTAACAAGGCACTACGTCCTAAACGGTAATTCTTGCGAGAAGGAGCGTCTACGGTCTGCTGTGTGGCAGTAGCAGCATGTATGGTTGTCATCAATCCTTCTTCTATTCCAAATTCATCATTCAATACCTTGGCAATCGGTGCCAGACAGTTTGTAGTGCATGAAGCATTGGAAATAATAGTATCCGTTGATTTTACTTCGTGATGGTTAACTCCCATTACAAACATGGGAACATCTTTAGATGGCGCAGAAATCAAAACTTTTTTAGCGCCTCCATCGATATGAAGCTGGGCCATTTCCATTGTTGTGAATATCCCGGTACATTCCATCACAATGTCTGCGCCTACCTCATCCCACTTAAGGGCTGTAGGATCTTTTTCAGCGGTCACTCTAATTGTATTGCCGTTTACGACCAGGTTTCCATCTTTCACACCAATCGTCCCATTAAATCTTCCGTGTACAGAATCATATTCCAGGAGATAAGCCAATTGCTCTACATCAAGGAGATCATTGATTGCTACTACATCTACATTAGGACGGTCAATGGTTGCCCTGAATACAAGACGACCAATTCGTCCAAAGCCGTTTATTCCGATATTAATTGTTGCCATGTTCTCTATTTTTTGATTTTATTTTGATTGTTATAATGTCATTATATCTGATACCCTGATAAGTTCCTTATCTATCTTGGTTTTACCTTGAATGGCTTCCCGCACCGGAGTTAGGATAATATCATTATCCCGGATGCCGGCCATTAGATTTGATTTCCCATCAACCAGAGCCTCTACAGCTTTCACTCCCATACGACTCGCCAGGACGCGATCAAAACAGGTGGGT
>JAOTYW010000260.1 GCA_029861705.1 Flavobacteriaceae bacterium | reverse complement strand
GACCTGGGCGGAAGGGATTTGCCGGTTTATGGCAACAAGTTTAACGAAGCGCCAAACATCAAAAAACTGGCCACACAGGGGATGATATTTACCAATGCCTATGCAGCCCCTGTTTGTTCACCTACAAGAGCCAGCATACAGTCGGGGCAGTATCCTGCCAGGGTGGGGATTTTCGATTTTATCACAGGACATTGGCGACCATACGAGGAGGTGACGGTTCCGCAACACGAAGTGCAGCATTTGCCAGAGAATATTAGCACTATTGGAGACGCCATGCAGGCCGCAGGTTATAAAACGGGGTATTTTGGCAAATGGCATCTGGGTAATAATCCAAAGCATTTACCTAATGCCCGCGGATACGATAAAGCACATATGTATGCCGGCGGTGGCTTTTACCATCCGAAGTTTGTGCCGGAATACCAATCACCTGAAAACAAACGGCTAAGTGATATGCTTACCGACATGGGAATTAGCTTTATCAGGGAGAATAAAGAAGAGCCCTTCTTTCTTTTCGTTTCTCACTACGATGTACATGTACAACTGGATGCCGACAGGGATTTGATCAATAAGTATTTGAATAAGGAAAAGGATCCGGACTATGCCTGTAATGCCGTGTATGCTGCCATGATAGAGCATGTAGACAGAAGTGTTGGGGACATTATGGATGCCGTTGAGGAGATCGGGTTAGCAGACAACACGGTATTTATTTTCTATTCAGATAATGGAGGTGTGGACAATCGATTTGACAACATTCCTTTGTTGGGAGGGGAGAGTAAGGATGTTTATCCTGAAGGACATCCTTTACAATATATAGCAACTTCTAATGCTCCTTTTAGGGCAGGAAAAGGAACCCTATACGAGGGTGGCATACGTGTGCCGATGATTGTACGCTGGCCGGGAAAAATTAAGTCGGAATCAAACTCTGAGGCAATCGTGTCAAGTGTAGATTTCTATCCCACATTTTTGGAATTATCCAAAGGAAAAAAACCGAAGAACCAGGTACTTGATGGGTTTTCATTACTTCCAGTCCTGACAGAAAACAAGTTTGACCCGGAACGTGAGGTATTTACCCATTATCCGGTGTATCACCACGAGCAACCCATGTCGGCCCTAAGAAAAGGAGAATGGAAAATTGTGGAAAACCTAGTGACTGCCGAGTTTGATCTTTACAATCTGAAACATGATGTGAATGAAATGACAGATCTAAAGTTTAGTTATCGTGATAAGCTTAAAGAAATGAAAACACTTTTGAAGAAGTGGCAAAACGACACCAAAGCACAAATGCCTGTAGCCAATCCGGAATTTGATCAAAATAAAAGATACGAGTGGGGAAAGCATCCGGGAAGGAAGTAAAAACGACTCGTTCAAATTTTAATATATTAAATTCAAAGCGAAAATGATAGAAAATACAAGGCATAGGCTTTGGCTAATCTTACTCACGTGTAGTATTGTACTAAGTATTCAATCGTGTGCACAAAAACTGGATAAGCCCAATGTGATTTTTATTTTAACCGACCAATGGAGGGCTTCTGCTTTGGGATATGCAGGGAATGACATTGTCCAAACACCACAACTTGACAAGTTTGCCAAAGAAGCCGTAAACTTCAAAAATGCAGTCTCTGTATTACCGGTATGTACACCTTACCGTGCATCGTTAATGACCGGGCGTTATCCTACCTCGACGGGAATGTTTATCAACGATCTTTATCTGCCATCTGAAGAATTATGCATGGCAGAACTTTTCAACGAAGCGGACTACAACACGGCTTATTTTGGAAAATGGCATTTGGACGGGCATGGTCGAAAAGACTATGTGGCACCTGAACGCAGGCAAGGTTGGAAGTTTTGGAAAGGGGCAGAATGCGATCACAATTATCCGAAAGAACACTACTACGAAAATGACGACTCGACCATTAAATACTGGGAAGGTTATTCAACTTATGCAATTGCCAATGAAGCAAAAAGTTATATTCAGCAACATGCAGACAGTAAGCAACCGTTTTGTCTGTTTTTATCCATTACTACTCCGCATTTTCCTCATCATACAGCTCCCGAAGAATATATGAAAATGTATCCCAGAGAGAAACTGAAACTACCTGATAATGTCACTGAGGATATGCAAGAATGGGCCTATAAAGAATTACAGGGATATTATGCACATTGTACAGCTACTGATAAGGCCATCGGTGAAATCATCGACAAGACCAAAGAATTGGGAATTTACGATAATTCGATTATTGTATTTACCTCCGATCATGGAGAGATGATGGGTGCACATGGGTTCAGACCTTATATGAAGCATCAGCCCTATTCGGAATCAGCCAATATTCCATTCCTGATCTCATATCCGGGAATGGATGCAAACAAAGGCAAAACCGCCGATGCAGCGATCACTACACCTGATATTCTTCCAACGTTGCTGTCTCTTTGTAAAATTAGTGTGCCTGAAAGTATTGAAGGATATGATTTATCAGGAATAATGAAAGATCCAGGTCTAGAACAGGAGCGGGCAGCCCTTTACATGAATATATGTCCTTTTGGAATTGCATATCCTTCGGACGAATACCGCGCCATAAGAACGGGAAGCTATACCTATGTAAAAACACCAGACGGCCCTACGATGCTTTTTAATAATAAAAAAGATCCTCATCAATTGAATAACCTGGTGAATGAAAAAGGGTATACTGATATTCAGCGAAAACTCGATGGTGCCTTGATGCAGGAGTTATCGCGAATTGGAGAAACAGCAATTAAACCCCGTGAATATTATCTTAAAAAGTTTGAATACTATGGTAGGGAGGAATTTCACGAGAATTACCATATAGCCGATTATCAGGACGTAAAGGTGGTGATTTCGCCAAACAAGACCATCAGGATCAAATAAAAAGAGAATTGCAAGATTTAAATTAAGCAATCATATGGAAGATTATTCAGAAGGATATACTAAAAAGGATGGCACCCCAAGTGCTTCTCTGAAGCGCAGGGAATTTTTGAAACTAAGCGGCGCTACCGCGCTTACGGTGGCTGCATCGCCCATGATTGGAGGCCAATCAACTGTCCCCATGCCGATGCGATCCCTGGGGAAAACGGGGGAAAGGGTTTCCATGTTAACCGTTGGCGGCTATCACATTGGCGCTCCCGATGTCTCGGACGAACAATCCATTGAAATTATCCGATCAGCAATAGATCAAGGC
>JAOTYW010000259.1 GCA_029861705.1 Flavobacteriaceae bacterium | reverse complement strand
TGAAACAGGTCTTGCAGCGTATCCTGGGACTTGAGTTCACCTTAACCACACGCATAGAAGATTTTATTAAACACTCGGGCCCTAAGATGACCTATACGTCTAAACCCTTACAAAAGGAATTCTTCATGCAGAGTCACCCTTTGCTTTTTGACGAGGGAATAAAGGAGTATGACATAGAAGTCCTGCCATGGGATGATTTGCCTACATTTTTTCCTACCAGTCAATCGAGTATTATTCCTTTTGACCTTTTTGCTGCGAGTTTTTATCTGCTTACACGATATGAAGAATACCTTCCATTTAAAGCGGATCAGCACGGTAGATTTCCGGCGACTTCCAGTATAGCTTTTAAGCACGACTTTTTGCACTTGCCCTTAGTAGATCTTTGGGCGTGGAAATGGGTGGAGCTCCTGAAAGAGAAATTTCCGGAAATAGCACCGGTTAAAAGTTCTGTCGGATTCACACCCGTAGTTAACGTAACAACCTCACATTGCTTTGCACATCGTGGGATGCTGCGGGGTTTTGCAGGCTTGATGATAGATTTGGGTTATTTCAGGTTGAGAAGGGTAATAGATCGGATTGCCGTGGTTCTTTTGTTGAAGAAAGACCCCTTCGATAATTTCGATAAGCTGGTTGAAGTGTTGAAAAAATTCAGGACAAAGAGCATTTTCTTTTTTCAATTTGCCCAGTATTCCAAGCATGACAAAAATATATCTCCTGAAAATAATAAGTTTCGCTCCCTTATAAAATTTGTTGCAGATTATGCGGAAGTAGGATTGGCGGCCTCGCACAGGTCACAATCTGTAATGGGACTACTTAAAGAAGAAAAGGAACAGCTATCCGCTGTAATTCACCGGCCTATTAATTCAGTTCGTATGCGCTATAACCGAGTAGAGATTCCCGCTTCCTATCGGGATCTGATCCATGCCGAGATTACACAGGATTATACCATGGGATATACCCATTATATTGGTTTTAAAGCAAGCACATGTACTCCTTTTTTCTTCTATGATCTGGGAATTGAGGCAAAGCAACCCGTCAGAATACATCCCTTTTCAGTCCATGACTATGCGCTTCAGGGCTATACTAAAATTGAAAAGATGTTAAGTGAGATTGGGAATGCTGCCACCCAGGTGAGACGGGTAGGGGGTAGTTTTATTATTGTGTTTTCTAATGAAAACCTTGGGGGATCGCACAGGGTAGATTGGTTAGATCTTTATGAACGCGTCATTGAGCAATATCATGTATAAAGAATCGATCACGGATATATTCTTTGACCTGGACCACACATTGTGGGATTTTGAAAGGAACTCCAGGCTTACTTTTAAAAAGATATTTAGGGCGCATAAAGTAGGTGTAATGCTCGAAGAATTTCTTCATCTATATATCCCTTTGAATCTGGCTTACTGGAAGATGTATCGGGAAAATAGAATTAGTAAACCCGATCTCCGCTATCAGCGATTACGTAAAGTTTTTGATTCGTTGAATTATGATATTGAGGATGAATTGATCAACACCTTATCTGAAGAGTACATTACCTATCTGTCTAGTTTTAACCACTTGATATCCAATACTACTGAAGTCTTGGAATACCTCTATCCCGGATATAATTTGCACATCATAACCAACGGATTCCAGGAGATCCAGCATAAAAAACTAAAAAATGCCCGGATCGATCATTATTTTGACATTATTGTCAACTCGGAAATGGCAGGGGTAAAGAAACCCAATCCGGGTATATTCAGGCTTGCTTTAGAAGAGGCAAAAGTAGGCCCTGAAAAGGCCCTGATGATCGGGGATAATTTAGAGGCAGACATCCTTGGCGCCCAGGCTGTGGGTATCCGGGCAATACATTACAACGCCCACAAGGAACCCGCCCATGGACATTGTGATATGATCGATGATTTGATTGAAATAAAATCCTATTTATAGAGTTATATAGGAAACAGCGCCAAATAGCTGTATTTAACACTATTGAAGTAGACTCTTAATGAAAGGATTTATTCATGAAAAACTTTGCTATATATCTCCTCGTTATTGTCCTAGGTTGTCTTTCAGCCTGTGTGGAAAAACCTGATTTTGACCAGTTTGATGACATTGATGCTATTCCGACTGTTGATGCCAGTTTGATCTATGTCGAATCTCCGGAACGTATTATTAACCAGGCCGCGGGAATTAACTTCTATTCTCAGGATTTTGTATTTGACCCGTTTAATGAAGATTTTGTTCAGGAACGACTAGTAGATGCCATAATTCGTTATGAGGTAAATAATACAACTTCCAAGCCCATAGATTTTACAGTTGAATTATTAGATGCTGGTGACAATGTGCTTGACACCGAAAATTTTATGATCTCACCAGCTCCATCCCCGATATTAATTCGGGAAGTTGCATATGGGCCAGGTGGAAGACCTCTTGATATTCTACGCAATACTGTTACGGTCAGACTTAGTGCAACAAATTTGGGAGACAATACCAGTGTTTCTTCCTTACCCGATCCAAAGATCATTATTCGTTCCAGTGCAAGATTCAGGATACGTCTTAAATGAAAATAAGAACAATCTTCATATTATTTTGTTTGACGGTTCATGCCATAAGCAATGGCCAGAACAGGGAATTACTATATGATTTCGATGAAATTCCCGGAGCCTTGATGCTGAATCCGGGTATGAAAATGTCGTATCAGTGGTATGCTGGTGTTCCAGGTCTTTCAGGGATAGGGATCAATGCGGGTACGAGCGGGGCAACAGTACATGATATTTTTGCCGATGATGGCGTTGATATCAATCAGAAGATCCGCGAACACATGATCAATGGAATGACGAAACGTGACGAGATCAGCGGGACTTTTCAGGTCAACTTACTGCAAGGGGGTTTCAGGGCTGCAAACAATACTCGTAACTTTTACTCTTTTGGATGGTATCTAGAGAGCGATGCGATAGTATATTGGCCTAAGGATCTCGCAGTCCTGGCATGGGATGGGAATGCAGATCAACTAGGAAGACGTTTTGATCTTGGGCATTTGAAAACCAGAGGTGAGCTATTGAGTGTGTTTCATTTTGGCATAAACCATATTTATAACCCCAAATTAATACTAGGTGCCCGGGCCAAAATTTATTCCATTCCATTGCATATGGCTTCAACCAATAACCAGGGACATTTTTTGACTACGTCTGGGCAAAACAATATTTTTTCACACACCTTA
>JAOTYW010000258.1 GCA_029861705.1 Flavobacteriaceae bacterium | reverse complement strand
GAAAGTCAGGTTGGGAAATAATATGTCGAATTGGCACTATGGACAAGAAAAATTTAAGCATATCAAACTTAGACATCCAATGAGTGCTGCTGTGGATTCAAATACAAGAGAGAAATTAGAAGTAGGGCCGCATCCTCGAGGAGGCAATGGCACTACTGTTGGAAGCACAGGCAATAATGACAACCAATCCAGTGGCGCTTCTTTTAGGGTGATTATCGATACCGGGGATTTTGATAGCTCTTTGTTTACTAATTCTCCGGGGCAATCGGGAAATTCTGATAGTCCTTTCTATGATAATCTATTTGATACCTGGGCTAAAGACAAGTTCTTTCCCTTATTTTATAGTAGGGAGAAAGTCGAATCTGTGAAAGCAATGGTGATTAAGCTTGTTCCAAAAAAATAATTGAATTGATATTGGTGCTCGGAATTTGTATTTTGGATTTAGGCAACCAATAATCCATGCTAAAATTCTTCCGCTCAATCCGTCAAGACCTCCTTTCTGAAGGTAAAACAACCAAGTATTTAAAATACGCTATCGGCGAGATCATCCTTGTGGTAGTAGGGATCGTAATTGCCCTTCAACTGGATGGTTGGAATGCCAATAGGCTGGATGGAAGAGAAGAACAAATGCTTCTTACTCAATTAAAGACTGAATTCATTCAAAATAAAACCCAGCTTCTAACCAAAATAGGTAAAAGAGAGGATGCCATGAATTCATGTTTTGAGATCTTGAAAATCGTTGACAATCCACAACTGGAAAAAGACCCGAATCAAATAGATAGTCTTTTCGCGACTATTCTTCCCAATTACACTTTTGATCCAACAACAGGTATCATAAATCAGCTTTTGCATGGCGGGAAACTTTCATTGATCAGAAATGATTCCCTACGCTTCCATCTCTCCAATTGGGAGGGTATTGTTGATCAGGCTACTGAAGAAGAAAAGATTTATATGCTTTTCAATATGAACGATTTGCGTCCGACATTATATGAACTTTATCCATTCAGGAATATCATGGTAAAGTCCGGGAGTTCGGGAAGTTTAAGAGAAATATTATTAAAAGAAGGTAATGAAAACAGGTTTGAATTGGGGAAATCCAAATTACCGATGGATTTGGATAAATTATTTTCCTCAACTGAGTTCGAAGGCAAAATAAGCTCTACTATTAACTGGCTTTCTGTTAGTAATATCCAGGCACAGGGATTTATTGATTATTCAGATACAGTACTTAAATTAATAGATGAAGCTTTAGAGGAGTAATTAAATTGAATCAAATACGTACTTCTCCTCTCCCGGCAGAGGAAAACCACAATATTCTCCCCAAATGGGAAAAACATATTTATATGATCAAATTCTTCCGCCACACACATAATCACAACAAGCAATGAAACATTTGGTACGCTTTCTTTTAATATGTTTACTACTGAGCGCTTGCAACGAGCCTGGTAAAAAAGAGGCCCAAGAAACTAGCCCCTCCTTTCAAACCACCAGCTATGATGATCTGGTCCTGTTATTCAATGAATGGCGGTCCTTTGAAAAGCCCCCACTACTCGAGGGTGCGCCAGATTATACAAAAGCCACCTTTGACAAACGCTGGTCTGAATTCAAAGAACTACAATCCCAATTAAAAGCTATTGACACAACGAATTGGTCTGTGGAGAATCAAGTTGATTGGATGATCGTTTGGGCAGAAATGAATGGCTATGATTTTAATCATAACACATTGAAGCCCTGGGTACGCGATCCGGCATATTACAAAGTAGTTTGGACCTATAAAAGTGATGTTCCCGCACATGAAGGCCCAACGAACCATGGCACAACTGAATTATGGACGTATCAGTTCCCATTATCTGCATCGGAACGTTCGCGATTCATCAATGACCTGCAAGTGATCCCTCCATTTTACAGACAAGCCAAACAAAATTTAACTGGCAATGCCAGGGATCTATGGGTTACGGGAATACGAGACATTAAAAACCAAAGTGATGTTCTTGCCACACTGAGTTCAAAACCCGGTGTCGCAGATGATACAGCGTTGATCTCTGTGATCAATGAAGCTATCGGGGCCACCGATGATCTGGTTTCCTGGTTACGTGAGCAGTCGGCGTCTAAAACAGGTCCATCAGGAATTGGTAAAGAAAATTACACCTGGTATTTGCAAAACGTACATTTAGTCCCATTGACATGGGATGACGAAGTGATGATATTAAAAAGGGAATTAGCCCGCGCGTGGACTTCATTGAAGCTTGAAGAGCATCGAAACAGAGGCCTTCCTGAACTGGTTGATGCCAATTCTCCGGAAGCCTATGATAAAATGGCAGATGAAGCTGCTAAAAGTTTGATCGATTTTTTAGACCAGCAAGATATCGTTACTGTGAAACCCTATTTTGATCCCGCATTAAGGGAACATCTGGGCGCATTTGTCCCTAAAGAAAAGCGCAACTTTTTTGTAATTGGGGAACATTATGACCCAAGACCCTTGTATTCGCATTTTTACCATTGGTTTGAATTGGCAAGAATGGACGTGGAGCCGCACAAGAGTGAAATAAGAAAAGGGCCTTTATTATACAATATATTCGATTCCAGGAACGAAGGAACAGCAACTGCGGTTGAAGAAATGTTCATGCAAGCTGGTTTGTATGATGATAGCCCCAGATCCAAAGAGATCGTATACATAATGATCGCACAACGTGCTGCAAGAGGTTTGGGTTCCCTATATGCACATAGTAATGAAATGACCATGGAAGAAGCAGGAGGCATTCACAGTGAATACACACCTCGCGGATGGATGAAAACAGAAAAAGAGCTTCTTATTTTCGAGCAACATTTGTACTTACGCCAACCCGGTTATGGGACAAGTTATATCACTGGAAAATATTTGCTCGAAAGTGCCTTGGCGGACTATGCTCAAATTAAAGAGCTCAATAATGAACCATTTGTAACCAAAGACTTTTTTGATGCCTTGAATAGCATAGGAAACATCCCGATCTCATTGGGTCATTGGCAAATGACAGGACAAAAGCAACATTTAGCACCAATTTTTAAATGATCAGGTTTTCTAGTAAGGTGCGATGCAAGCTTTTTACTGTGATTTAAATTATATTGTCAGGTCGAGCATTAAAGTTGAAACCTGTCAGGTCGAGCGGAGTCGAGACCTCATTATTAAAAGATGAAACCTGTCTGGTCGAGCGGAGTCGAGACCTATTCAAT
>JAOTYW010000257.1 GCA_029861705.1 Flavobacteriaceae bacterium | reverse complement strand
ATCCGAAGCCGTTGGACTGGCCGGATCAGGTACCATATCACACTCTACTGTTGTATCAGCAGGGATACCGGCCAAGACAGGAGCCGTAGTGTCCTCAACAATATAAAATGTAAAAGTACAAACCTGGGATTCCTCATTCAGGTCCAGGGTACCGTCGGAATCAAGATCATCAAAAATGGTGACTGTACGAGTTACAGTTTGACCTCCGGGTGTACAAACATTATAATCGGGGATATCATCACTCGACTGAACTACAATATCACCACAAGGATTATCTCCGATGCTAATATTATAAGGTGCAGCCTCAACTGTCGCTAAAGTTGGGGGAGCCGGAATATTACCCAATTCATTACAATTATAATCACCCAGATCGGTTTCTGCCGGGCAGGTTGCCAAGAATTCGCAGCACACATCCTGTGTTGCAGAGGCCATAGTAGTACATGCATCTGCATCTGTGACTGTAACCATATAGGTGCCAGGCGCAACGTCATTCAAATCTTCAGAAGTAGCCGTAAAACCATTGGGACCTGTCCACGCATATGTAAAAGGAGCTGTGCCACCCTGTACGGTCAGACCTACATCTATAACCGGGCCGTCACATACCGCCACCGCAGAAGATTGTAGTGGAGGGGCAATGGCAATTTCAGGAACAAATCCGCATTTTGGTGCTACCTCCTTGCAATCGTGGTTACCGCAAGTACTGTTTGGCGAGGCATCTGTCCAGGACAAAAGAAGATCCGTAAGCTTTAAGGCATCGCCGCAGGTAAACGTTATTTGGCCGTAGGGTAATGTAGTAATTGTATTGGGAGGGATTGTACCTGTACAGCGGGAAATAGTACATGTAGTTTCATTTCCCAAAGGATCAGTCGTGACAAGATCCCCAAAAACAGCAAACGAAGTGCGTTCAGAACCCGTGGTATTATTAATACTTAAATATAATGTTGCCGTTATTTCTTCTCCGGAATCGCAAGAATTACATCCGTTGCCGATATCCAGAAAAGCGCCAACTAATTCCAGATCCTTAGAAGTACAATTGTCTGCGGTGGTCGTACATGTCTCATCATGCAACGGGTTGGGTATATCCAATGGATCTGTGGGTATACAAGCATCCTGTGCTGTCATGGAAGCCGGCAAAGCCATCATCAGCATAAATATCATAAACAAAAAAGCGCTCAAAGGGCTCTTCCCTCTGACGCTTCCTAAACTGTTCCAAACAGGGATCAGTGGTGTAAAACAGGCAGCTTTGGCCGTCTGGTCGCAGCTATTATCTGTTGTTGTGGGGTGATTGTAATCGTGTTCCATCGTAAATTATGGTTAGGTGATTAAATAATTAGGTGATTTATCTTGTCGTGGATATAATGACGTAAGACCCCATAGGTATGCCCTACCGGATGGTAGGTCTCTGTGAGGTTTAAAAAGTAGATAACTAGAATGTAATTCTTACGCATTCAATCCTATATCATATGTAAATACATATAACAGAAGTGGTTGAATTATGGGTCTTTGGGGTGCAAAAGAGCCTAAATCCTTTTTTTTTGCTTGTGCCTTTTTCCGCTTTTACCGAATTAGTGGGTCAATCGGAAATCAACAATTTATTTGTAGGGGGGTGCGGAACTTTCCCGCGGCATCTAAGAGAACTTTCGGTTAGTGTTCACTTTTTCAGCCAACTAAATCTATGTATAGCATTTAACATTCTTTAACAATTCGACGGAAATTCGATGAAATGCACATAATCTCTTTTATTGGAATATACAGTGTAAGAAATGGATTACCGTTGTTTTTGCTTTTTCTGTTCTTCAGCCTGTTCCATCATCTCGCGTATCTTCTTTTGGAAGCGATTTTCCTTCTTTGGCTGCTTCTTTTACTCCTGGATCTGCGCATGGATCTTATCCTCATCTAAAATAAAGCGCTTGATGGCGATCATACTAAAAATTGCAATGAGGTTATACATAAAATAGTATAGATCGATTAGTTAACGCATAAAAAAACGCCCGCAGGAGCGGGCGTTTCTTTCATTATCTATCAAATACTTATTGACGATTCGATACAACCTTACTGAGAATGATCTCTCTTCCCGTACTTACCTTGATAATCGCAAGTTCGCTCGGAATTCTGGACATTCCCTCTAAGCTGATCGTATTACTACCCGGGTTCACCTTATGACGGGATGACTTATAAATAAGTCGGCCTGCCATATCGAACAATTCAACATCCACATTGGCTTCATATTGGATATCAACGTTCAAGCTTAAGGTGGTATTAAATGGAACCGGATACATAGAGACGCTGGTCTTTGTAACTGGCGTGCCAACCGTAATAGGTACAATTTCCGGATCTGCTGTAGATTCTCCGAAAAGTAACTCTGTATCCTCGGCTGCAATATTTGATTTCGCCGTCAAGGAACACTCAGAATGCCCTGGGCAAACCTCAACCACCGCATGTGCAATGAAATAGAATTCGTCCGCGGGTACCGGAATTATATCTCCTTCTTTATAGGGATATTGACCTGGTGCTTTGCTTCTGGGTTCCTCATCACCTACAAAGATGTGGGTGTCATTTAAAGCATTGAGTCCATCACATATGATGTAATCCACTACTAAGTTTCCGCCTACAATAGTAACTTCTATTGTACCCACTACTTCGCCATTAGCGCAGTTATTACCCGCTCCAGCCACCAATTCGTAAATACCAGTATCGTTAATGTTATCACCATCAGTATCGGTATTAAGAATCGTTTCAGCAGTGAAGAAATTTCCCCAACCCCAATTGCCGCTTGAGAAGCATTCATCGCTTACCCGGGCGAAAGCGGTTTCGTCATCACAGCATTCCTGATCGGATACTACAGGATTGTAAGTAGTGAAACAACCAGTGTCATCATTGGTCACTTTCACAGTATAAATACCTACAATAGAAACATCAATGGACGCCGTTGTATTCGGCAAGATTACACCATTCGGATCTTTCCATTCGTACGATAAATTCGTCCCTGTACAATTGGATACACCAATGGTGGCCAAACCGGTATCACAAGAGATTAATCCATCTTGTGGTACGCAGGTAGGCTCGGGATTCACTGTAATGGTCGTGGTATCACTGGATGTACAGTCATTGGCATCAGTGATCATAACCGTGAAGATCTCTCCGTCTACAAATCCGGTTACACTCGGATTCTGTGCCGAAGCATCACTGAAGACAGCCGAACCATTGCTCG
>JAOTYW010000070.1 GCA_029861705.1 Flavobacteriaceae bacterium | reverse complement strand
AAACTGTGGGAAAAGAGCATTACACAGAAGTTTTTGTGAATACCAGCCTGGATGTATGTGAGAAGAGAGACGTTAAAGGCTTATACAAGAAAGCACGTCTTGGTGAGATCAAAAATATGACTGGTATTTCAGCTCCTTATGAAGCGCCTAAGAACCCCGACGTAATTGTTAACGAAAAAAATACCGTAGAAGAGGCTGCATCTATTATTTTTGCAACTATTAAGGACAAGTTAATACTCGAAAATAATGAGTAAATATTTTCTGAATTACCTGGACGAATTAGAATCGGAGGCAATATATGTTCTTCGGGAAGTTTGGGCACAGTTCCAAAATCCTGTTATCCTCTTTTCAGGAGGCAAAGATTCCATCGTAGTAACACACCTGGCAAAGAAGGCTTTTTACCCTAGTAGGATCCCATTTGCATTAATGCATGTTGATACAGGCCATAATTTCCCTGAAACTATACAGTTCAGAGATGATCTGATCAAAGAATTAGATGCACGTTTGATCTTAGGTTTGGTTCAGGAATCTATTGACAAAGGACGCGTTGCAGAAGAGCAGGGTAAAAACGCTACCAGGAATGCCCTGCAAATAACAACGCTTTTAGACGCTATTGAAGAGAACAAAGTAGATTGTGCAATTGGGGGCGGAAGACGCGATGAAGAAAAAGCAAGAGCGAAAGAACGCTTTTTTTCGCACCGCGATGATTTCGGTCAATGGGATCCCAAAAACCAGCGCCCCGAGCTTTGGAATATATTTAACGGAAAGCACTTCGAAGGGGAGCACTTCCGAGTTTTCCCCATTAGCAATTGGACTGAAATGGATGTTTGGAACTACATCTTAAGAGAAAATATTGAAATCCCTTCACTTTACCTTGCCCATGATCGGGAAGTAGTATATCGAAATAATTCCTGGATCCCTAACTCCGAATACCTGATCCTGGAGGAATCCGAGAAAATCGTTACTAAGAAAATACGGTTCAGGACGCTTGGCGACATTACAATTACCGGGGGTATTGAGTCTGAAGCCGATACTTTGGATAAGATCGTTCAGGAAGTTTCAGCCATGCGCAAAACAGAACGCGGAGACAGAACTGATGACAAGCGTTCTGAAACAGCCATGGAGGACCGGAAAAAACAGGGGTATTTCTAATATATAGCAAGCAACCTAATGGAAATAAGTAATAATCAATTATTAAGATTTACGACTGCCGGTAGTGTTGATGATGGCAAGAGTACGTTGATTGGCCGACTCTTATATGATTCAAAATCCATTTTTGAAGATCAGCTGGAAGCAATAGAAACCACAAGTAAGCGAAAAGGACATGAAGGTATTGACCTGGCACTGTTCACAGACGGACTACGTGATGAAAGAGAACAGGGGATCACAATTGATGTGGCCTACAGATATTTTACTACACCAAAAAGAAAATTCATTATCGCAGATACACCAGGTCATATCCAGTACACTAGGAATATGGTTACAGGTGCTTCGACAGCAAATGCAGCTATTATTCTCGTCGATGCAAGACATGGTGTCATTGAACAGACAAAGCGGCATACATTTATAGCCTCTTTATTGCAAATACCTCATGTTATTGTCTGTATCAACAAAATGGATCTAGTTGAATTTAAAGAAGAAGCGTTTAACCGAATCGTAAAGGATTTTGAAAATTTTGCTTCGAAAATGTTGATCACTGATATCCGATTTATTCCGATTAGTGCCTTACTAGGTGATAATGTAGTGAATAGGTCAGAAAACATGAGCTGGTATCAAGGTGCACCCCTGCTCCATACCCTGGAGACGCTTCATATAAGTAGTGATCTGAATAAAGTAGATGCACGTTTTCCGGTACAAACAGTTTTGAGGCCACAAAGAGAAGGTTATATTGACTATCGCGGCTATGCAGGACGAATTGCAGGTGGTATGTTCAGAGTTGGGGATGAGGTTATTGTGCTACCTTCCGGATTTAATTCCAAAATTAAGAGTATCAATGGCCCTTCCGGGGAATTAGCAGAAGCTGTAGTACCTATGTCTGTTTCTTTGACGTTGGAAGATGATATTGATATTGGTCGGGGTGATATGATCGTTCGATCCAATAACCAGCCGAATCCTTCACAGGATCTTGAATTAATGCTGTGCTGGCTAAATAACAATCCGGCCAAACCTCGTGCCAAATACACGATCCGACACACATCTAATGAGCAAAAGGCAATGATCAAAGAGGTAGTTTATAAAATAGACATCAATACCTTAGGAAGGAGCCAAGATGATTCAGAAATGAATATGAACGATATTTGTAAAGTCAGGATACGAACCACACAACCACTCATGATAGATTCCTATCGTGAGAATCGTATGACTGGAAGTGTTATCCTTATTGACGAAAATACAAATGAGACTGTCGCTGCAGGAATGATAGTCTAACTTCTTTACTTATCGCCCGCATAATCATTCTATTACCTAAAAACCGAAAAGCTTATTAGAATTCCAGCACAATAAACTGCGAACGTCGGTTTTCGGAATGTTTAGTTTCCGGACAAGGGACGCCATCTTCACAATCATTGCGTAGTTCAGTCTCGCCTTTTCCTTCAGCATTAATTCTCTCAGCTGAAATTCCTTTATCAAAGAGGTACTTTAAGGTGCGCTCTGCACGCCTGTCTGACAGCCATTGATTATATTCTTCAGTTCCTCTGGAATCGGCATGTGCCGTTATCTTAATGTTTACTTTCGGATATTCAGTTAGAAAATCGGCAACCAGATCCAAAACCTCCTTCGCCCCGGAAGTCAAGTATGAAGAATCAAATCCGAAATAGGCGAATCCGGCATCTTCCAACTTTTTGCGAATAGTATCTTTTAGCTTGCGCTCAGCCTCTTCTTTAGCTTTTTCTGCTGCTGCCAATTCAGCGGCTTCTTTTTCCCGTTCGAGCCGTTCTGCTAAACGCCTGGCCTCCTCTTCAGCCAATTGGGCAGCAGTTATTGAATCTTGCAATCGTTTTTGTTCCCGTAAATACTCTTCAATAAGCCTAAGCTTGTCCTTTCCTTCCTTGTTGAGTTCTTTCTCTATATTGAATTGATATACTACCCCGGCAGCATGCTGCATATAATTGGTGATACCATCACCCATTGACCATTTTCCAGAGGTATTAACATCAATACCCCAGCGTTCAGAAAGCCAGGTACGAATACCCACAACTCCATTATACGTCCCTTGTCCGTCACCTTCAATACTCGTATAACCCAGGCCGGCTCCAACATACGGATCAAACCACCCGGTACGACCAAAAAGTCGATTAATATTATAACTAAGTCGCGAATCCACAGAAAAGAAGGAACGGTCTTCAGTCAGGACCACCTGTTCCACCAACTTACCTTCCATAAATTTGTTTACCGTAGCAATTCCCTCCAGTGATAATCCACTTCGGAAATTTCTTCCAAAACTTACTCTTGAAGGATAGGGCACCATATGCCACTCTTCACTTTTCCCAGGGAAATTATTCAGACGCTTACCAGTATCCATTATAATATTGAGACCTAAGCCCACCATATTAGATCTGGCGATCATGGTGTCTTTTGCCGTTAACTGTAATTCTTCTGGTAATTTGTCGTTGATAGTTTGCGCCGTAATTGAAATTGAAAAGACGCACATAGTCAAAAGACCAATGGGGTAATTTTTTAGCATAACATTTAGGATTTAGGACAATCTGACGGTAAAATTACTGGGGTGAAGTTTTGTAATCAAAAAAGTCCTATCAGATGCAATATTACTCGTTATTCATACTTGGGGCAAGGAATATCTGACTTTATTTCTGACTGAGAATCACTTGTTTATCGGTCAATGGTAATAAATATAGTCCAAATGGTGTTAGTGCAGCGGTGCCTTGGTTTATGCTGTCCTTGAAATGGGTTTTAGCCTTTTTAAGTAACATTTCCGAGTCATTTTCTAAGCTAATGTGCATTGTCGGTATTTCAGAAGTATTGGTACTCCCACTACAATACAAAACGGCCATATTTTTAGTAAAATCTATCTGAGGAACAGCTAAACCGGGTTTTCTGGTCATATTTACTTTCCGATAGAATTTCTGAAGCGCAGCCTGGTCTCGTATCACTTCAAATACCTCTTCTTCTGCCCCACCATATAGATCACTTGCAATTAATGACAGAGAAGGTGTATTAGGGGCTTCAGAGGTATCTTCCTTGCCCGCTTTCTTATGACTTTTACAGGATATAATTAGTAAAACGGTCAGCATAAGTAGCAGCATCCTTTTCATCTTTAAACCGTTTTATAAAATTCTTTCATGGCTTTTTGATAGACTGCTTCATATAATGGCATTACGTGGGTAATATCAAACTTGCACGCTTCCTTATACGCATTCTCCTTAAATGCTTCCAGGGTCGCTTCGTCTTGTAGGATCTTAAGTGCATTTTCTGTCATTTCCTGGACGTCGTGAACATCGCTCAGGTATCCGGTTACCCCTTGAATGTTTACCTCGGGAAGACCTCCAGTATTACTTGATATAACAGGAGTTCTATTTACCATAGCTTCCAGGGCAGCCAGTCCAAAACTTTCCGACTTAGATGGGAGCAAAAAGAGGTCTGAGAAGCATAAGATCCTGTCTACCTCATTCGTATTTCCCAAGAAGATCACTTTTTTAGTTATTCCAAGCTTCTCACATAGGATTTCGGCATTTTCTTTTTCAGGTCCTTCTCCCACTAAAATTAGCTTGGCAGGCATTTTCTCCTGTATGCCATAGAAAATCTGGATTACATCCGGAATGTGCTTTACTTTTCGAAAATTACTGATATGTGTGATGATCTTTTCATCATCTTCCGCCATTAGGCTTCGTTGACAATCCGTATAGGTTTTACTGTATTTTTTTGTATCGATAAAATTAGGGATCACTTCAATTTTCTGATGGATATCAAAAAATTCTAATGTTTTCTGCTTTAAGTTCTGAGAAACCGCCGTGACGATCTCGGACTTATTAATACTGAAGGTAACCGCCGGCTTATAAAAAGGATGGTTTCCAACTAATGTAATATCGGTACCGTGCAATGTAGTAACCATGGGAACATCTATCCCTTCCTCTTTGAGGATCTGCTTAGCCATATACCCTGCATAGGCATGCGGAATGGCATAATGTACATGCAGCAGTTCTATTTTGTGCAAGCGGATGGTGTCTACCATACGGCTAGAAAGTGCCAATTCATAAGGTTGGTAATGAAACAAAGCGTACTCCGGTACATGCACTTCATGGAAGTGTATATTTTCATTGATCAGGCTTAATCTAACCGGATGTTTATAGGTGATAAAGTGGACTTCATGCCCCCTGTTGGCAAGCGCGATCCCTAATTCAGTGGCAACCACTCCACTTCCGCCGAAAGTGGGGTAACAAACGATGGCTATTCTCATATCAAAACAAAGCTACAACTTAATCTCAAGCCTAATTGATAATGGCATCATAAATGGCTTGCTGAATACGCGTTCTTAACTCAGATTTAACTAATAATCTGTTAGTAGACGATGGAAATGTCCGGTTGGAGAGAAATACATATACCAATTCTGTGTCCGGATCTGCCCAGGTAAATGTTCCGGTAAAGCCGCTATGTCCAAAACTGCGCCTTGAAGCGCAACCACAAGTAGGCCCATGTTCTTGCAATTGTGGTTTGTCAAAACCAACTCCCCTCCTGACATTCTTATGGCAGAAATAGCACTTGTTAAACTTCTCTACCGTTCTGGAATTTAAGAATCTTACGCCTCCGTAATAGCCGCCCTGAAGATACATTTGCATGATCTTGGCAATGTCATTGGCATTGCTGAAAAGTCCGGCGTGGCCACCGACGCCACCTTGCATGGCAGCTCCCATATCATGCACATAACCACGTACAACCTGATACCTGAAATAATTGTCGATCTCAGTGGGTGCAATTCGGTTTTTAGGAAATTCATTAAGTGGATTGAACCTTGTATAATTGGTGCCTAATGGCTTAAATAGAAATTCCGTTGCCAATTCATCCAGTCCGCGTCTATAGGTATTTTCAATATAATGTTTTAGTACATAATAGGCGACATCGCTGTAGCGATACCGATTAGATTTTAATTCCTGTCTTCCAATCCGATTGTAGATAGAATCTTTATACGCATCCGTCAGGTACATGCCTTCAGTTACCTTGATCGAAAACCCATCTGCGGGCCTGTTGCGATAAAACTCAAGAGAAGGTTTGCGTTTCTTATTAAGCGTGCTTACATAAAAAGCGATCCAGGCAGGAAGTCGACCATAATGACTTAGTGCTTTTAATACCGTCACATCCTTTAATTCTGAATCGGCATAGGAGGGGATCAATTCTTTAAACGTAGTATTCAATCCAATTTGCCCTTCTTCCTCCATCTTCATGATGATGGGTAAGGTGGCCAGAATTTTGGTCAATGAGGCCAGATCGTACATATAATTTTCGTCTACATGTCGTTCTGACGTATATGTAGGTTTTCCAAATCCTTTGTTGTAGATAACCTTGCCTTTTCGCGCTACCAGGACCTGGGCACCCGGAAACATCAGGGAATCCAGACCAATTTGTACAAGTTCGTCTACCTTGGCCAGTTTAAACCGATCCATACCCACACTTTCAGGCATCGAATAACCCAAGCGCTTAAGCGAAGGAATGAATTCCCCGGAATTCACCGGAAATTCTTCATGAGCAGTGACCGGTAATCGTCCCTTAGCCGCCAAGGCACCAAATATCAATTCTGCTGCCTTCTGCTGGGCGATCTCACTATTTTGGTAGGCAACGACAACTCCTTCGATATTATTGAAATCAACAATGTCCTTGAGCGCATACGGCTTGGCAAACAGGCTAAAAATAAGTTCAGTGCCCTGGATCTTGCCAAGTTCATACAACCAGAATAGGTCTTTCTTGGACAAACGGTAATCAGCCCAGGGAGAATCATTTGAAGCGTGATAGCCCACTATGATCGTATTGTATCCTTTTAAATTCTGTTTTAATGTGGCAATATCCTTCCCTTTTACATGGACAACCTTGGTATACTTTGAAAGTCTTTTATAAAATTCATCTCCAGGCTCCGATCCAAGCGATACATAGGCAATCTTTCGTCTTTCAAGACCTGATAATCCAATGACACCATTTTTGTTTTTCAGCACTGTCAGTGCATTCTCCATTGCTTGTTCATAGAGAAGCGTATCTAATACCGTATTTAATTGTTCCGGTAACCGATACGAATCAACTGCGGCATAAGAATGTAATCCAGTAAGGTATTTGGCCAACAGTATTTTCTTTACAGAGCGTTCTAAACGCCTCTCCGAGATCTTGCCCCTCTTAATAGCCTTTAATATGGCTTCGCGGGAAGCAAGTACATCTTTAGGCATAAGTAAAAGATCCATGCCTGCCAGTAATGCCTCCACTTCCGTTTCGCCATCTTCCTTGTAATCTGCCACACCCTTCATATTCAAGGCGTCTGAAACAACAAGCCCCTTATACCCCATTTCTTTCTGAAGCAAGTCGGTGATAATTGATTTAGACAATGAGGAAGGTTTGTCTTCTTTAGATTCCCATGCCGGAACGTTTAGATGTGCCACCATGACACTGCTAACACCATTGGCTATGGCCGTTTTATATGGCAGTAGCTCGACACTGTCTAAACGCTCTTTGGTAAAATCCAGGACAGGTAGGCTGTGATGAGAATCCACATCGGTATCCCCGTGTCCCGGAAAATGCTTTGCACTGGTAAGGATGCCCGCACGGCGCATGCCACGGATCCAGGCTGCGCCCTTCTCCGCAACGTTTTTAGGGTCTTCACCAAAGGATCGATTCCCTATAATGGGATTATTTGGATTGATATTAATATCTATATCTGGGCCAAAGTTGATATGAATGCCCATACGCTTAGTATGCGTCCCTATTTGATATCCTATATCTTCAATAATGGAATTATCGGAAATAGCGCCCAATGTCATATTCCATGGATATGCAAAAGTGGAATCAAGACGCATGGCCAACCCCCATTCTCCATCGATCCCAATCAATAAGGGGATCTTCGAGGTCTTTTGAAATTTATTGGTTTGCTTAGATTGATGTACAGGTCCTCCTTTTGAGAAGATGATACCACCCGGAGCAATTTCTTGAATCACTCCTTGTGTTTTTTGTGTATTTGAAGATGCCATGACCATAAAGAGCTGTCCAACCCGCTCTTCCAGCGTCATAGAATTATACGTGCTGTTTACCCATTGTAACTGGGCAACGGTATCTCTCGCAATAAGCGGATTTTCCTGGCCTGCCAGTGGGTATACAATTCCAACAAGTATAAATAGAAGTAGTATTTTCTTCATAGAGAACAAACCTATGTTACTAACTTATTTCTCTCAAAAATATTGCATTTCATCGATAACATCCTCATTCATGGGCTTTACGAGGGCATCAAAAATAGGGAATTAACCTTTAATGAAGCGGTTATGCCAGCTTTCAGAAGCTGGAACTTCCCAATGCTCAAGGTATTCTGCCTTCGTATTTACAAGGTTATTAAACACAATAGTCTTGCCAGAAATAGCCCTGGCTTTAGCCATCTTTTTGAAATCAAGCAGGGGTTTATACGAAATGTATTCGCCTTGTTTAAAAGTGACATTCATTTTATCCAGCAGATCCAGATTGAATTTCTTCTCCAGATCCTGAATAAAATGAACAGACGCGTCAATAGAGCAACCCGATGCAGATGCCTCTGATTGGTCCAAGCCTAGCACAAAAAATCGATCATAAGGCATCTCATATCCTGCCTTAAGGGAAGCTCCATGCGCTGTCCATTGTGTTACAAATGTATCAGCTAACGTTCTAATCCCTTCAACCTCTTCAGGCGTGAAAGGACGATCCGATTGGTATACCCAGATACGTGAATGATCAGGAAGGTCTTCAAAATTTACAAGCATAGTTCTCTATAAGTCTTGGGCGTCTGCGATCAACTCTGCAACATCCACCACCTTAATTGATTGTTCTTTATCTTTTCCCTTCACCCCATCTGTCATCATGGTATTACAAAAAGGACATGCCGCTGCGATGATCTCAGCCTGGGTCTCCAGGGCTTGTTCTGTGCGTTCGATATTTACATCTTTATCTCCTTTTTCAGGCTCTTTGAACATCTGTGCGCCTCCCGCGCCACAACATAAACCGCGCTGTTTGCACGATTTCATCTCCACCAGCTCGGCATCCAATTTCCGGATCAGCTCCCTTGGCGCTTCAAAAATACCATTGGCCCTGCCCAGGTAGCAAGGATCGTGATATGTAATGCGCTTACCTTTATATGTGCCTCCCTCCAGGCTTATCTTACCGTCTTCCAGTAACTGCCTGAGGAATGAAGTGTGATGCATTACCTGGTATGTACCTCCCAGGCCGGGATATTCATTTTTTAGTGTATTAAAGCAATGTGGGCAGGTAGTGACTATCTTTTTTATGTTATAGCCATTTAACACCTGAATGTTGGTCATAGCCTGCATTTGGAACAAAAATTCATTTCCGGCACGTTTTGCAGGATCGCCAGAACAACTTTCTTCAGTCCCTAAAACGGCGAAATTGATACCGGCCTTATTTAGTATCCTGACAAACGCCTTGGTGATCTTTTTGGCCCTGTCATCAAAACTACCCGAACATCCGACCCAAAAAAGCACTTCCGGCTCTTTGCCCTGGGACATCAACTCCGCCATTGTTGGTACCTGTAGCATTTCACTCATACCTTAGTTAATTTTCATTTTTCCAATTCAATCGGTCCATTTGATTAAATGGCCATGGAGCGCCATTATTCTCTATATTGGTCATCATTATATTTAACTCTGTTGGTGCCTCCGACTTTTCCATAACCAGGTATTGACGCATATCCATTATGATCGAGAGAGGGTCTATACTAACCGGGCATGCTTCAACACAGGCATTACATGAGGTACAAGCCCATAATTCTTCGCGACTTATATAATCATCCAGTAATTGCTTTCCATCGGCCTGAAAGATTCCTTTATTATTTAGCATGTTCTTGCCTACCTCTTCAGCACGGTCCCGTGTTGCCATCATGATCCCTCGGGGCGAAAGTTTTTTACCGGTTTGATTAGCCGGACACTCACTGGTACAACGGCCGCATTCGGTGCAGGTATATGCGTTCAATAATTGGATCCACTTAAGATCCATTACATCCGATGCGCCAAATTTTTCAGGAATAGGGGCATCTGGCGGAGGTGCAGCGAATGGATCTGCCGTCGGGTCCATCATCAACTTAACTTCATTAGTTACTGCCTCCAGATTATTTAATTTACCCATGGGCTCCAGGCTACCGTAATAGGTGTTTGGGAAAGCAAGTAGTATGTGTAAATGTTTTGAATAATAGAGGTAATTCAAAAAGAAAAGGATGCCTGTGATATGCAGCCACCAGGCTGTTCGTTCTATAAGAATTAGTGAGTCAGCAGACATGCTTTCAAAAAGTGGTGCCAGAAACTGGCTGATCGGAAAACTACCCGCCTGGATATAATGATCTATCTGTAATTGCTGAAGTTGGTAATCAGCGCCATTCATCGTAAGGAAAAGCAGCATCAAAACCACTTCGATATACAAGATATAATCTGCATCTCTTTTAGGCCACCCCTTCATTTCCGGCTTTATAAATCTTTGGAGTCGAAGCACATTTCGCCTGATCCAAAAGATCACAACAGCCAGGATCACTAATAATGCCAGGATCTCAAAGGCACCTATTAACACGTCATACGCTGCCCCTAGAGGTGCGAAGATCCTGTGGGTGCCCAGTAAACCATCTATAATGATCTCCAGTACTTCAATATTTATAATAATGAAGCCCAGATAGACAATAATGTGCATAAATCCGGCGATAGGCCGAACTACCATTTTGCTTTGGCCCAGTGCAATACGGGCCATTTGCGCCCATCGTTTTCCACTTTGGTCCGATCTGACTTCAGGCCTACCTAAGGAGATCACTTTCTTTAACCGACCGATATTTCGGGCGAAAAATCCAATACCTATTATCAGCAAAAGTCCAAAAATGATATTTGGAAGAAAGTTCATTTAGTTTTCATTAGGGGGATTAGCCGGATCTCCATCGGGTAAGGTGTACTCTTTTTGTTTCTTCCCAAAAACGGAAACGTTTACATAGCGTTTTGGATTCAATCTGAAGTCTTGTAATAACAAGTTGAGCTCCCGGGACGACTTATTAAGGTTTGAATATAATTCTTTGTCATTAACCAGTAGTCCAAGAGACCCCTCCCCCCGTTCAATCTTCTGAAGCATGAGGTTTAACTGAGTTAATGTCCCATCTAATTTTGTGATGGTTCCGGGCAAGCCAGCTGTGACCAATGAATCGGAGAGCTTGCCAAAGTTATCCGAAATCGTATTGATGTTTTTGATGGATTGATCAAGACTTTCCTTGTTTTCTGATAACAGGGAGTTAATTGTATAAGTCGTTTGTTTAAAGCTATTAATTAACTCATTCAACCCTTTAATACTGGACTGCAGATCCTGTTTCGTCTGCTCATCCATGACATCATTGAAATTCATCAATAGGGAATCGGCCTGGGTGATGGCTCCTTCTACCTTAGATTGCAAAGGCGTGAGTTTCTGTTGTACAAGTTCTGTTAGGCCCGGGCGTACATCTGTCGGCAAAGTATCGCCGGTAACCGCCAATGAGGCATCATCAAATCGGGGGATGATTTGAATTCCCTTCCCCCCTATTATTCCGGTATCGTAAAGTTGTGCCAGACTGTTACGTGAAAATTTAAAGTCATCGCTGACAGAAAAAGTTACGATAAGCTTCCCGCTGGAATCCAGAAATTTGATCTCTTTAACTTTTCCGACGGAAAAGCCATTGATCGTTACCTGGGTACCTGCTTGTAAACCTCCGACATGGGAGTACACTGCGTAAAAGGTCTTGCTCTGATCGAAAATGGGGTTGGACTTCAAAAAGCTAAATCCTAATACAAACAGGAAAATGCCGCCAATTACGATAATCCCTGTCTTGAATTCTCTGGATATTTTCAAGAAAGCTGTTTTATGATTC